>JBDTRM010000261.1:0-9514 GCA_039931675.1 Bacteroidia bacterium
ATGGCTGCACAAGTTCATGCAGCAAAACTGTGACTGCTTTTACACTTCCAACTTGCAGTATTACCGGAAGCAATTTCTGCCAGGGTGGTACGAGCCAATTATGCGCTGCTACCAATTCATCTTATTTATGGAGCACAGGTTCTACAACGCAGTGCATTACTGTTTCAACAGGAGGAACCTATACTGTTACTGTTAGTAATGCTGATGGCTGCACAAGTTCATGCAGCAAAACTGTGACTGCTTTTACACTTCCAACTTGTAGTATTACAGGAAGCAATTTCTGCCAGGGTGGTTCAAGCCAATTATGTGCTGCTACCAATTCTTCCTATTTATGGAGCACAGGTTCTACAACGCAGTGTATTACAGTTTCAACAGGCGGAACCTATACGGTTACTGTTACAAATGCTAACGGATGCACAAGCTCTTGTAGTAAAACAGTAACTGCTTTCACACTTCCAACTTGTAGTATAACAGGCAGCAACTTCTGCCAGGGTGGTTCATCTCAATTGTGTGCTGCTACCAATTCAAGTTATTTATGGAGTACAGGTTCTACCACTCAATGCATTATTGTTTCAACAGGTGGAACCTATACGGTAACTGTTGCTAACTCTAACGGATGTACAAGCTCTTGCAGCAAAACTGTGACAGCTTTCACACTTCCTACTTGCAGTATTACAGGCAGCAATTTCTGCCAGGGCGGTTCTTCTCAATTATGCGCTGCTACCAATTCTTCTTATTTATGGAGCACAGGTTCTACAACACAATGCATTATTGTTTCAACAGGTGGAACATATACGGTAACTGTTGCTAATGCAAACGGTTGTACAAGCTCATGCAGTAAAACTGTGACAGCTTTCACACTTCCAACTTGTAGTATTACCGGAAGTAATTTCTGCCAGGGAAGTTCAAGCCAATTATGTGCAGCTACCAATTCTGGTTATTTATGGAGTACAGGTGCTACCTCACAATGTATTACTGTTACAGCAGGCGGAACCTATACTGTTACTGTTACTAATGCAAATGGTTGTACAAGCTCCTGCAACAAAACTGTGGTTGCTTATGCACTCCCCACTTGTGCTATTTCAGGCAATATTGCTTATTGCCAGGGTAGTACCACGCAGCTTTGCGGTACCCCAGGAATGACTGCATATTTATGGAGTACAGGCGCTACCACACAATGCATCGCTGTAGCAGGTGGCGACTATACGGTAACAGTTACCAATGCTGACGGCTGTACCAGTTCATGTTCAATAACAACACACCTGCGCCTGCTTCCTGTCTGCGCTATTACAGGCAACAACTTCTGCAATGGAAGTTCAACCCAGTTGTGTGCAACTACAGCCCCGGCAGGTTATGTCTTTTCTTATGCATGGAGCACAGGCGCTACTACACAATGTATAACTGTTACAACAGGCGGAACTTATACGGTTAACATCAGTAATCAATACGGTTGCACCAGCAGTTGTAGTAAGACCATTATCGTATCTCCTGTTCCTGTTTGTGCTATATCAGGCAATATTGCTTATTGCGATGGCAGTACCACACAACTTTGCGCTCCGTCAGGCTCATACACCTATACATGGAGTACAGGCGCAACCACACAATGCATTGCAGCAGCAGGTGGCGACTATACGGTAACAGTTACTAATGCTGATGGCTGCACCAGCTCCTGTTCAATTACAACACATCTGCGCTTGCTTCCTGTTTGTGCTATCACCGGCAATAACTTCTGTACAGGAAGTTCAAGCCAGCTTTGCGCTACAACTGCTCCTGCAGGTTATGTCTTTTCATACTCATGGAGCTCAGGTGCTACTACACAGTGTATCACTGTTTCAACAGGAGGAACTTATACGGTAACAATTACTAACCAATATGGTTGCTACAGCAGTTGCAGTAAAACGGTGACTGCTTACGCACTTCCGGGTTGCAGCATTACCGGTAACAACAGCATCTGCCAGGGCAGTGCAACTCAGTTATGTGCTGCAACTAATTCAGGGTATTTATGGAGCACGGGCGCTACTACGCAGTGCATTACCGTTACCACTGGCGGAACCTATAGAGTTACTGTTACTAATGCCAATGGATGCACAAGCAGTTGCAGCAAAACTATAACTGTAAAAGCACTTCCCGTTTGTTCTATAACCGGCAACAGTTCTGTCTGTTCAGGAAGTTCAACTCAATGGTGTGCAGCTTCGGGCTTCGCTTCTTATTTATGGAGCACGGGTTCAACAACCAAATGTATTTCAGTAACTGCACCCGGTTCCTATACTGTTACTGTTACTAATACAAATGGCTGCACAAGCAGTTGTTCTAAAGCGCTTACGATTAACCTGCCCCCTCCACCTTTTACAATATCAGGAAAAGTAAAAATATGCCAGGGCAGTTCAAGTCAGTTATGCGCTCCGGCAGGGCTTGCAGGTTACCTCTGGAGTAATGCAAAAACTACTCAGTGCATCAGTGTAAATACTACAGGAACCTATACGGTAACTGTTACCAATGCAAGCGGATGTACAACGAAGAAAAGCAAGAAGGTAACAGTTAACCCGCTTCCGGCATGTGCTATAACCGGTAATACCGCTATACACCCCGGTCAATCAACCAATTTATGTGTTGCAGCGGTTTCAGGTAATGCTTATCTATGGAATACAGGGGCTACCACTAATTGCATTGCGGTGAATACCGTGGGTGATTACACGGTAACTGTGACGAGCAATAAAGGTTGCACAAGCTCCTGTACTGTAAAGGTAACTGTTTCAACAGCACGTGAAGGAATTGATGACGGGTCAGCGAATGTTGCAGGAAATATTGAAGCAAAAGCTTTCCCAAATCCATTCCATTCTGCAACTACCATTGAGTTCAAAAACAATAACAGCGATGCTCACCTTACTGTTGAAATATTTAATATGACAGGAGAAAGAATCAGTGTTCTTTTTGATGGAGAGTTATCAGCAGGCGAAGTTCACCAGGTTAAGTTTGATGCAGCTAATTTAGGTGATGGCGTTTACTTCTATCGTATAACAAGTGGCGAAGCAGTATTGAATGGACGCATAGTGCTCATCAGGGAATGATTGAATAGCCGCTGATAAAATATTTTGATGAAAGAGTGCCTGGAAAATTCAGGCACTCTTTTTTATATCTAAGCATTTACCTTTCAAATAGATTTTACAGATAACTATTTTCATTTACAAGAATGTTTTAAAATCTATTTGAGAAGAGTTCATTAAGAGGCTTGATTAAGCCTTTTTATTGTTGATAAAAGCGTGTTCTGGTATAGTTGCATCCTACGCAGAGGGCGGGATTTACGCACTCCATGCATAACTAAAGGATACCTAAATCCAGCTTCTATGCTAAGGTAACGTGGTCCTATCCATAGGATATGTACGCGAAGACCACGCGGAAACTACGCCAAAACAATAAAGAAATGGAGGGGGCGTTATTTGTAAAGGAAGAGGTCTCGGGGTAGTTAACGCAGTGAAAGCTGTCTTATTATTAATCTTTATTAAAATGAAAAAGCATGGCGCGTCAAAGAGGAAACCTGAGAATAGATGGCACGTTATATGATACGACATTTTATAAAATGGGAAATCATTTCTTTAGTCGTGCTAAAAGAAATGTAACGAAAGAGCAGATTTTAAATGACCCGAAGTTTGAAAGTACAAGGAGAAACAGCAAAGAATTCGGGACGGCTTCGAGGGCGGGTAAATTGTTGCGTGATGCAGTTATGGATATGTACCCCGGAGCAGGCAGCAGTAAAACTGCACAAAAGGTAATGCAACTGATGACAGCACTATTAAAGCTTGATGGTGCAAATGAAAAAGGAAAAAGAAATGTGGACAATGGAATTAAACAACCGGCATCACGAGCGTTGGTAGAGGAATTTGAGTTTAATGATAAATGTAAAGTAAGCAGCATTTTGAGGAAAGCTTATGAAACAGATACTGCTACCGGAAAAATTACCATTGACCATCTTGTTCCTGCGAAGGATATTAAAGCACCTGAAAGCGCCACACATTTTACCTTGAAAGGAGCTTACCTGAATATTGATTTTGATAAGGGCATTGCAACAATTGAATATACTAACGAGATAAACCTTTGCATTGATACCTTGGTTACACCTATTGAATTAAAGCCAGCAAGGATACCAACAGGAGCAGGAACAAAATTTTATTTATTAGGGATTGAATTTTTTCAAATGGTAAATGGTGTGCAATATGAAATGAGTAAGGGGCTGGCTCTTCGACAAGCTCAGTGACCGCACACTTTATGAGAAATGTATAAATGCAAAAGATGCGTTTTCTTTTCGGTACTGCAATGGCGCGAAAGCCAGGAGGCGTTGCGTTAACGCTCGCGGGAGGCTATGAGAGAGCGGGGGATTATACAGTAAATAATTTCTTGCAATAGATTTTTAAAAGCCGTTCCAATAAAGGGCGGTTTTTTTTTAATGACTGTAGCTACTTAAACTTAAAAAGCCAGGATATATTCCTCCAAATCAATTTCTTCGCTAAGTTCCAGTCGCTTGCGAAGGCGGGTGCGGGTTTTTTTTACACTTTCTGTAGAGATGCCAACTATGGCGGCAATTTCCTTGCTCTTCAGGTTTAGTTTTATAAAAATGAAAAGGCGCTCTTCGGCTTCGCTTATGGTATCATACATAGTGCGCAAACGTACAAGGTAGCCGGGATATGCTTTATCGAAGCGGCTCTTAAATGCATGCCAGTCGGCATCTGTAAGAATCCGCTGGTTGTAAAGGTTGCTTTCGAGGTCGCTGATACCTGCTGATGTTTCAGCAAATACAGGATGCGTGGAAAGTTGCTGTTGTAATTCTGTAAGCAGCGTGTTTTTTTGAAGCAAAACACTTGTAAGCTCTTTTAAGTTGAGCTGATTCATTTCCTTTTCCTCCCTGTTTTTCTTTATCTTCAATCCCAATATAATCAGCAGTACCAAAGCGACCAATATTATAACTATAATCAGGAAAATACCTTTTTCCAGTTTTTGTTCGGCCTGTGATAATTGCAGCCTGCTTTTATTGAGTGCAAGTTCTTTTTCTTTGGTTTCAAATTTAGTTTTCAACTCGGCTATTTTCATTTGCACCTCTTCTCCGCTGAGGCTGTCCTTCAAAGCATGAAATTTTTTGTAGTAAGCTGATGAGGAACGGTAGTCGCCTTTCTTCTCAAATATTTCTGCAAGTGAGTTGTAATCATTTAAAAGCAGGTCGGCAAATTGGTTTTGCCTGTTCAATACCATAGACATTAGCAACGTGTCAATTGCTTTCGAATATTCACCAAGGTCCGCATACAGGCATGCTTTATTATTAAGATAGCGTAATTCCTTATATATGTTTTTATTTTGCCGTGCAATAAAGATAGCGCTGTCAATATACTGTTCCGCTTCTGCATAACGCTTTTCAAATGCAAGCAGGTTACTGTAATTATTATAGGTGGCGGCCATTTGCGAACGGTCGGCAAATTTTATAAGAAAAGGAAATGCCTTGTTTATATAAACATGTGCCGTATCGTAATATTTTGAATTTGATTCAGCCTCTCCTATAAAGCCGTACATGGAACTCATCTGCTCCAGGCTTTCGCCAATGCACAGGCTGTCATGCGCCTCTGTGCAACATTTAAGAGCTGACTTATAGTTGGCAATTGCCTCGCTATAGCTATTGTCCACTACATCAGAGAGTTCGCCTTTACGAAGAAACACAGCTCCGAGCCAGCTTAAATTATTTGTAACACGGGCAATACTATCTGCGATAAGCAAATGCTTGCTTGCTTCTACATAGTTCTGCGCCCTGTAATTATCAAAATACAAATAAAACTGACTATAAAACTGAGCGACTAAATTTTGTGTACTAATGGCTTTGCTTAAATAGGCCTGGTGAATTTTTATTCGCTCTTCAACCGAAATTGCAGGATTTGATTTTACCGGGTCTGCTTTTTTTAACTCCTTTTTAAAATTGGGCTGTGCTGTTGAAATCAAATTCAATGAAGAGATAAAAATGAAAATGAAAGCAAATAATGTCTTCATCATAATCAATGAACTTTAGTTAAGATAAAGAATATACGAATAGATGAACACGAGAAAACATCTTGTCCCCCCATTTGTACCCCCTGTAAATATGGGGTTATGATACTTGTCAATTCTTTTGTCACTCCTATTTATTGCTTGAATAAATAATTGACAATACATTTGGTCGCAACATTATTACTCCAAAAATCCTTTTATACACTTCCGAGAAGTTTCCTGATTTATAAAACTACAGGCGCACAAATAAACTATTTATTAATTAATTCAATGTTATGACATCATTATTTTGAAAGGACCGACCATGTTTAAGCAATCATTAAGTTGAGCTAATAATCAATTAAGGCCAGCTCCAAAAATTCACCTTTGGTCCTCTCTCCCTTTGGAGAGATAAGAGTGAGGAGATTAAAAAACAAATTTTTAGAACTGCCCTTAAGATTACTTCATTTCAATAAACAATCATTAATATTTAAAATAATTCTCTAAAATCTTGAAGTTATGAATACACAACTATTTTCATCAGACAAAATCTTTTTTAAGATCATCAAAAGGATAACATTCCTGTTAATGATCATGAGTACTATTTACGTGAATGGACAAACTGCCAGAACTGCGAAATGGACGGAAAGAAGCAGTAACAGAAATGCAACTTTCTATGAAGTGCAAAAAGACTTTTACAAGCAGTGGAAAAGCAAACTGAAAGAAATGGCACGCGAAAAACGCAAAGGAAAAACTGAAGGAGAAGAAAATGAAGCTGGTGGCTACGAAGTATATAAAAGATGGGAAAGCTATATGGCTCCGCGGGTATATCCATCAGGTGATTTATCATTGCCATCAAACAACTATGCAAATTTTATTGCATGGCAGCAAAGTCTTCCTTTAAATAAAGGCGGTGGTGTAGCATCAACTTTTACTACAGGTAACTGGACTGAATTAGGACCAGTTGGCTCCCCTTCCGGTCCTTCTCCTTATAGCAGAACGGGTGCAGGGCGCACTAACTTTTTAAGGTTCGATCCAAATAATTCAAACACAATGTATGTAGGTGCTCCTGACGGTGGTTTGTGGAAATCCACAAATAGTGGTACAACATGGACTACCAATACGGACTTTTTAACTGTTATAGGTGTTTCAGATTTATGTATTGATCCTACCAATACCCAAATAATGTATTTGGCCACAGGCGACTTAGAAGGAAATAGGAGAAGTGCTGGTGTTTTTAAATCAACAGATGGCGGGGCTACTTGGAATACGACAGGCGTGAGTTGGACACCTACTGATAATTATAAAATATCCAAGATGCTAATGAACCCATCTAATCCGCTTAACATGATTATATCAACCGATGGAGGAACATTCAGAACGACCGATGGATGGGTTTCAAGTACACAAGGAAATTTTCCAGTAGGTTCTCCAGATTTGAAAGATATGGAGTTTAAGCCAGGTGACGCTAATACAATATACGCAGCAGGTAATAAATTTTTTAAATCTACTGATAATGGTGTTAACTGGACACAAATTACCACAGGTTTACCCTCATCTAATATAGAAAGAATTGCATTAGGAGTTTCGCCCGGCAATGCGGCTTATGTATATGCTTTAATAGGTAAATCATCTGATCAATCATTTTTAGGGATGTACCGTTCTATCAATAGCGGAACTTCTTTTTCACTTCGGTCATCATCTCCAAATTTATTAGGTTATGAGACCGATGGACTGGATAATGGCGGACAGGCATTTTATGATTTAGCCGTTGCCGTATCTCCAACCAATGCAGAATTGGTTACTACAGGAGGCGTAAATCACTGGCAATCTGCTAATGGTGGAACCACCTGGGTAAATAAATCTTATTGGGCTGCAGGACAAGTGCATGCCGACATTCATGAAATTAGTTATTTGCCCGGCAGCAGCACCACTTTGTTTTCGTGCAACGATGGCGGACTATTCAAATCTATTGACAACGGTACTAACTGGACAGATATTAGCAACAATTTAGCAATAGCACAAGTGGTGGGTTTGGGATTATCACAAACAGTTGCTACTTCGGTAGTGGCAGGTATGCAGGATAACGGCACTAACTTAAAAACAGGGTCGTCATGGGCAAATATTTTTGGTGGTGATGGAGGAGATTGCTTTCTTAATTACACCAACAACGACACTATTTTTATTCAGTATGTTCAAGGAGCTTTCTCCCGCTCTGATGATGGAGGGGCAAGCACCAATTCTATCACATCCGGGCTTCCGGGTGGCTTTGATTTTTACAGTAATTGGAAGCAAGACCCTATTAATCCTAATAAATTATATGTAGGAGGCGTGTCCACTTTATATGGTTCAAGTGACAAAGGGGATAATTGGTCGGCTTTGGGTACCCCTTCAGGTTCAGGCACCGTAAAAAATTTAGCTATTGCTCCAAGCAATAACACTGTAATTTATGTGGTAAAAGATGATGCTGTGTCTAAATCAACCAATTCCGGGGCTTCATTTACTAATATTACTGGCACATTGCCTGTTGGCAGTGCAGCCTTAATTAGTGTCACTGTTTCAAACACTAACTCTAATAAAGTATGGGTAACATTTTCCGGTTACAGTGCAGCAAATAAAGTATTCCAGTCAACTAACGGAGGTACTTCCTGGACAAATATTTCAACCGGGCTTCCTAACCTGCCAATGAACGATTTGGTATATAACAATGGAAGTGCTAGTGATGCTATTTATGTTGCTGCAGATATTGGAGTTTATTATTTCGACAACACACTTTCTGCCTGGGCACCTTTTATGACCAGTTTGCCTAATGTTTCAGTAAGGGAATTAGAGATTTATTACCCTACCGGTAAAATAAGAGCAGCTACTTATGGAAGAGGAGTGTGGGAATCAGATTTAAATTCATCCGTTGGTTTAACATCCATAACCACATCACCAATATCTCCGTTAATTTTTTGTTCCGGTGTAGGATCACCTGTAAATGTTTCATTTACTATTGATGCCCCTGCCAATGCAGGTAATATTTTTACAGCACAATTGTCTGATGCCTCTGGTTCGTTTGCAAGCCCTGTAAACATTGGCACATTAACATCAACCACCGCGGGAATAATTTCAGCAACTATACCTAATACCACTCCCGTGGGAGGCGGCTACCGCATCCGCGTGGTAAGTTCAAATCCTGTTGTAACGGGAAGTGATAATGGTACAAACATTTCTGTTAATGCCTCCCCGGTGCCGGTGATAACCGGTTCCACTTCATTCTGTGCAGGCAGTTCAACAACATTAAATGCAGGTGTGTTTTCAAGTTATAGTTGGTCAACAGGTGCAACTACTCAAACCATTTCAGTGAATACAGCAGGAACCTTTACAGTAACAGTTACAAATGGAAGCGGATGTACAGGTTCCGCTTCTGCAACCACAACAGTTAATGCTAATCCTACTCCGGTAATCACCGGTTCCACTTCATTCTGTGCAGGTAGTTCAACAACATTAAATGCAGGTGTGTTTTCAAGTT
>JBDTRM010000262.1:0-16796 GCA_039931675.1 Bacteroidia bacterium
GCAAACTTATTAAACTGTAATTTACTAAAACAAAAAGCCCAATCTTTATTTCTTAATTATAAAGATTGGGCTTAAACTATTTTGGGCACCACAAAATATTTACAATTAAAAATAACCATGTACAAAAATCACAGTTTTATATTTCGGTAAAACTATATCAGGCGTGCCCGGTAGTTTTTATCATGCAGGCGGTAACGGTAACCATTTGCAAAAAAGAGGTAAAAAATAATGAATGTTGAATGTTGAATAATGAAGTGGGGCAATCTTAAGAGTTAAGTTCATTTTATTCCAACATTCGAAATTCAAAGTTCATTATTCAACATTACAAGACCGGGTTTCTCTATTGTGTACATCGGCTATGGGCGGTAAAAGTAATGGACAATTTACAGTGGACAATTGACAATGGTAAGTTTCAGAATTGATAATGAGTTTATGCTTCTTTCGTGTTGATGATTAGCTCAAGCTGCTCAATTAATTGTGTAGCAAGTGGAATTAATTCGTCCAGTGTTTCTTTGTTGTAAGAAATAAAATCATCATAATCTCCTGTTTGTCTTTTGTCGAAAATATCTGTGTAGAATTTGGCTAAGTCTCTTGAAATCTTTTTGGTTTGTACAAGGTGCAACCCAAACATTTGTCGTACACCGGTATGTGAATGCGCCTGCAAGTCATATTTTAATAATACTGCACTTACACTATAATAACATGCATAATATAACCTGTTTACAGCACCATTCCAATAGCCACCTTCAACCATTGAATGGACCTCGTTAAGTGTTTCTCTTGCACGGGCAATCCTGTAGTTTATCAAATCATTTTTGCTGAGTTCGTCCATAGATTATAAGCGTATCCCTTCGCGTAATATGTTTTGATAAAGTGGTGTTATTTTATGACGCTTCTCCCAATCATTCACACTAAAAACCAATGGGCTGATAATTTGTCCGGTATCAAATTCAATATCATATAAGGGGTATTTAATATTTCGCTCATCAGCAGATGTGATTTTATCTTTGTTTAAGAGTATTAAAATGTCAATGTCAGAATGAGCATGGTTGTCACCACGCGCATAAGAACCATAGAGAATGATGGTTGCATCAGGTTGTTGATGCTTTACACTTTCTTTTATCTGGTTAAGAATTTTGCTGTGTGAATTCATTTGGTAAAGCTAAAACATTTTTATCATGGAGGCGGTAACGGCAATCATTAGCAAAAAGAAACTTTCTAACCAATAGCATTCCCGATAGTATATTCCTCTCTGTGCATTGGCTTTTGGGAAAGCGAGAGAGGGTTAGGTGTGTGTCACATTGTGAAACATAAATACACTTAAGATGCCATTGCAGGTTTTATTTTTTCGTTTAAAACTATATGTTAGCTTTAACGCCTGAAAACAATAATTTAAACTATTTACACTCATGAAAAAACTACACAGAATACTCTTTGCAATTTTATTTATCTCAATAAGCATCACCGGAACTACCCGGGCTTCGCACATAGTGGGCGCTTATTTCAGTTATCAGTATGTTGATACCAATGAATACCTTGTAACATTACACATATACCGCGATTGTGCAGGAATTACAGCGCCAATGATTGCTACGATATGTTGTTCCTCTGCGTCAGCAGGCGTATCGCTTTTAGCTGACCTCATGCCTTTAGCCGGAACAGGTAATACGCTACCCATGTCATCCTGCGTTCCTTACACTTCAAATTGTGCAGCAGGCCTTGGTACCGAAGAATGGGTTTACACAGGCACGGTAATCTTAACACAGGCGGCTCCTGATTGGGTGCTTGGTTATGAAATATGCTGTCGCAATGCAGCCATTACTACTTTACTAAATGGATCAGCACAAGGAATTTATGTCTTTGCAAATATTGATAACACTAACGGCATAATTAATTCATCGCCTATATTTATTAGTAATATCTTCTCTCAGTATTGTGCCGGGTTCTATTCAACGATTAATTACAGTTGCTATGATGTGGATGGCGATTCATTGGTATATAGCCTGCAGCCTGCCGAAGATGCTACCGGTACTTGCCCCTTTGCCCCTTATCCCCTGGCCTATAATATACCTTTCAGTGCTAATTACCCGCTTTCATCTTTCACACCAATAGGATTTAACTCAGCAACCGGTTTGTTTGACTGGACACCAGCGCAGATAGAAGTTGGCGAAATAGGTATGCGTATAGATGAATATCGAAACGGGGTGTTAATCGGCTCCTTTAAGCGTGACGACCAGATTACCATTGTACAGGGGCTTCAAAACCCTAACCTTATTAAAGGAAGAGTATTTATGGATTATAATTATAACAATGTGCAGGATGCAGGCGAACCCGGCAAGCAAGGTGCAATTGTTGTTGCATTACCTGTTGGTATTTATGGCAGCACCGATTCAGCAGGCGACTATCAGTTGCAGACTCTTACCGGTACTTATGATGCAATTATTCCCAATGCCCCAAAATACTATAGCACTGTTCCTGATACTAATTCCGCCACGTTTTTAGCTCTCGGACAAGTAGATTTATTAAATGATTTTGCAATACAGGCAGATACTACCATTTATGATTTGTCGCTGCAAAGTTGCTTTGGGTGGAGTGGAAGACCGTGCGACACCGTAAATCTTTATTATACTGTTACTAATCCGGGCACCATGCCCGAAAGCGCATTGCTCACTGTTAATATAAGCCCCGGGCTTAGTGTGCTTGCATCTTCTCCTGCTGCCGATTCTATCAGCGGTAACACGCTTTATTGGAATACCGGTGTAATGTCGCCATTGCAGACGCTAACATATATTATACCCGTAGTAATCAGCTGCAGCGATTCAGCAGGCATGAGCCATAATATTACAGCATCACTCACCACCTCTAACACCGATGCTTATCCTGCAGATAATAATTTATCTGCAGTGCTGCATGTGGTAGCCTCGTTAGACCCAAACTTTAAAGAGGTGGATAAGATTGTGCTTCCCCAGAATTTAATTCTCAACGAATGGCTCACTTATACCATACATTTTCAGAATATAGGCAGTGTGGACGCTTTGAATATTAATATTATTGACGGACTTGATAATAATGTTGACCCGGGTTCTTTTGAGATACTTGCTTCCAGCCATCCATGTACATTTAGCATGTCAGGCATAGGACTTGTTAATTTTTCTTTCAGTAATATAAACCTGCCTTCAATGCTGGTTAATGAAGCGGCAAGTCATGGATTTGTTCAATACCGTATAAAACCTGAATATTTTCTTATTGCCGGAGATAAAATTCAAAATGCTGCAAATATTTATTTCGATACGAATCCCCCTGTAACTACTAACACTGTGGAAACAATTGTAACTAATACTACAGGAATAAATGAAGTAACTTCAGGGCATATTGATGCTGTTATTTATCCTAACCCATTCACCTCTCAGCTATACGTAAAGATGGATCATGCTTTAAAAACTGTTTTTGAATTGACTGATATAACCGGCAGGTCAGTTATTAAAAAGCAGTTGAACCAATCTTACACCTTTAATACAGGTTTCCTTTCAAAGGGAATATACATTTATCGTTTGTACGATGAAAAGGGAAACAGCACCACAGGTAAGCTGATCAAGTATTAGCAAGCTCCAATAATCTCATTTGCTCCTGTTTTTTTTATGAGTAAATGAAAGCGGCAACCATTCGCAAAAAAGAAACTTCCTAACCAATAGCTCCGGCTTGGTATCTTGCCTTTAATATGGCTCCCTGATCCATCGGGAATAAGAACGGGTTTTACTATCGTGCATATTGCCCATATGGTAAAACCGGCATTTCCAGGTTCAAAATGCTTTCGAAAAAATCTGACACAACCATTTTAGTTAACTTTCCGTCTTTATATAAAAGCGCTGCAGTTTGAATATAGAACAGGAAGCAATTCTTATTAGTAGGTGTATTGAATGGGACAGGGAAGCCCAGAATACGCTCTATAAGAAATATGCATCTAAAATGTTTACGGTTTGTTTTCAATATTCCAGGAACACTGAAGAAGCAGAAGATACTTTTCACGAAGGGTTTATGAAAGTATTTGAGAATATTAAAAATTTCTCGGGTACAGGTTCATTTGAAGGATGGATTCGCAGGATAATGGTGAACACCGCCATTGAGAAATACCGCAAAAATTCAAACATGGCATTAGTAACCAATATTGATGACGATTTTGAATTTCCCGAAAGCTATTCAACTGAAGATATTCTTAGCCGGATTGAAGAAGAAGATTTGATGAGGCTTATTCAAAATTTACCACCTGTGTATAAGATGGTTTTTAACCTATATGTTTTTGAAGGATTAAAGCATAAAGATATAGCTGCGCAACTGCGAATTTCAGAAGGGACTTCAAAGTCGAATTTATATGAGGCAAAAGCAATTTTGCAAAGACAAATTAATAGAAATAATGGTGTTTTAGAAGCCACTGGCAGACAAAATGGACGATAACAAAGACATAGAAAAAGTATCGCGCACTGTCTTCGATAAATTCAGGAGGGAGGCGCCCGATAGTGCGTGGAATAAACTGGATGCTGATTTAGACAAAAGGCAGAACTTAGCCTATAAGCGAAGAGCAAACCGTTTTAAATTGCTTTCTATACTTCTTCTCCTTTTTATATTTTTTTCTTTTACCTGGGAATATCTCATTCCTTCTTCTGCTACAAAGCATACGTCAGGCGTTACCCCTCCGGGAAATAAAATTGCAGACACAGTTTCTGAAAATAACCGAAAAGCAGCAGTGAACGCTGAACAAGGTAATAGTTCTATAAGCTATTCCGCTTCGGAAGTCAAAAGCGAATTTGTAAAAAGTGAAGACAAAATAAATAACACCATTAATAAATCCGGTAAAGCTTTAACATTATATGCTTCAGCAAAAACAAAAAAGCATTATCGGGCAAAGCGAGCGGGTAACGAAAAGCAAAATTCAAATGCTGCTTTAATAAGTGATGGTAATGTCGTTAATGGAAATGCTTTACAATCAAATCCTGTAAATGACAATTTAATTACGAGTGAAGCTGTGAATGGAACAGCAGTTGCTGACAGCATAAATATAAGTGAGCAAACTATTTCAACCGCAGAAATAAATGCGCCCGGCACCACCTTATCATCCGTAACAGATTCAGGAAAATCAGAGCCGGTTAATTTTGTTAAAAGTGATTCACTTATAAAACCGGGTAAAATAAAATCACGATTCTCATTGGCTGGATTTTATGCTCCCAATAAAACATGGTGTAATTTAAAAGATAACACTGCAGATAACTTTGATGACGCTGCTATGTATAACAACCGTGAAAATTCAGAATACTCATACTCCGCAGGCATAACTTTAAAATATGATTTAAGCAGTAAATGGGGTTTGATAACCGGGGTAACATACGCAACCATGACCAAATCAATGACAGTGGGAACCATGTACGCCAATACTAATGCAGGCAACGAAATGCACTTTGAATATGCTACATCAAATGGTATGATAGAAATGCCTCATGATGATGCACATCCAAGCCCGCAGCAGGGCGATAGCATTAACATGAATGCGGATTGCCTTCAATCGGTTGAATTTATTAGTGTACCGCTGGCGGTGAGATATCAACTGACAAATAAAAAATTTGTGTGGTATGCTGATGCCGGGCTTTCTGCAAATTTTATCATTGCCGAAAAGGCGAAAATAAAAATGGATAATTCAGAAACTGTTGTGGTGAATAACATAAACGGGCTGAAAAAAATAAACTATGGTTACCTGCTTGGTGCCGGAGTTCAATATAATGTAGATAATGATTTTGGTATTTTTATTGAACCTGTGTTCAGGGGTTCATTTACTTCTATCACGCATGGTACCGCGGTAAATTCCTATCCGTATTCATTGGGATTAAACCTCGGTTTTTCCTTCCGCTTTTAAAGGTTGATTTTACAAGATAATTTCTGCCAGGAATCAGGAAAAGTTTTCCCCAAAAAAAAATATTACAGGTTAACACAACCATTTTCTTTTGCTTTTCATCTTTAGTTATAACATGCATTAAATGAAAATATTTTTCAAAGCGCGCTATCATTTATTGGCATCAAAAAATTTTACTGTAACAATTAAAAACAAAAAGAAGATGAAAAAAAGAAATCAATTCGCAGCAGTAATTGCCGCAGCACTTATCGTTACATTTTCAGCATGTAAGAAAAATGACAATACACTAAGCCCGGTAGCTTCCACATCAACCAATGATATGATTTCAGAAAAAGGAGCAAATCCTGATGAGGAAATCTTTAATGATTCGCAGGCGCTTGAGCGCAAAGGTCATTCAGGTTACGTTTACACGGAAAGTAATGAGTCAGCTCAAAACGAAATTTACATCTACAAACAAAATTCAAATGGTACGCTTACGCTGCAGGGTACTACATCATCAGGCGGAACAGGAACAGGCGGAGGCCTCGGTTCGCAGGGTGCGATAGTATTGGATAAAAATCATGAGTGGTTATTTGCCGTAAATGCAGGCAGTAATTCTGTTTCGTCTTTCAGGGTGCATGGCAACGGAAATTTAACCCTTGCATATACAGCAGGTACATCGGGAATGATGCCGATAAGTATCACCGTTCATCATAATCTTTTGTATGTGGTCAATGCAGGTAGTGATAACATAGCAGGTTTAACTATCGGGGCAGGCGGCAGTCTTACTCCCATAGGTGGCTCTGTTCAATCATTAAGCACTGCTGCATCAGGACCTGCACAAATAGCATTCTCTCCAAACGGGAATTATTTGATGGTAACAGAAAAAAATAATAATGCTATTTCAACATTTCATGTTAATGGAAGTGGGGTAGCCGGGGTTGGAACATCAGCAGCTTCTGTAGGACAAACACCTTTCGGTTTTGAGTTTGCTCGTGGATTCGCGGTGGTTTCCAATGCAGCAGGTGGAGTGGCAGGTGCCGGTTCAGCAACTTCATATTCAGGAATAAATTCCGGAAGTCCAAATGCGGTAAATGGTGCCGTTGCAAATAACCAGGCAGCGCCATGCTGGGTTACTACAACTAAATATCAACGTTTTGCATTCACTGCCAATACCGGAAGTGATAACATTTCTTCCTACTATGTTTCGCCATGGGGTGCCTTGTATTTAATCAATGCAGCAATACCAAGCGGAGATGCGCCCGCTGATATGGCTGTTGCAGACAACAACTATAATTTATATGCCCGTTGCGGGGGTGACCATACTATCCAGCAGTATAACCGTACATTGCTTGGCGGCTTAAATCATATCGGGAGTATTGCAATTCCTGACCATGCAGCCGGATTAGCCGCATTCTAAATTTTAAATAATAAAAGAAAGTTTTCTCAGGAGTGGAATTTTACTTCAGAGAAAACTTTTTTTGTTTTATGGCCATTTTCCTATAGTGAGCTATCTGGTTAAGAATTTTGCTGTCTCTATTCATTTTGTAGAGCTAAAATATTTTTATCACTCAGCCTGTAACATAACCATTTGCAAAAAGAAACTTCTCTGTGAGGCTGTGCCCTTTTTTAGGGTGAGCGTTAAGCCGGCCTGGTATCCTTGCCTTTAATACGAGACATATTATAAGAGCGGGTTTTTCTGTCGTACACATCGGCCATGGAGCAAAAGTTAAAAGCAAACGAATAAATAATCCCATGATTTGGATTTTATTATCAGTATGCAATTACATTTGATTTTTATGAAAATGGTTCGGTTTTGTTATCTTGTTTTATTTGTTGCCGGTATTATGCAATCCGCAATTTGTTATGGTCAGCAGGAAATCATCTGTCATAAAGTTTATTCGATTGCTGATACTTCTAAAAGCAAACCCGAGCAGGTTCATGAAATTTATAACTGGATAACACACCATGTAAAATACGATGTAAAAAGCTACATAAAAGGAAATCATGAAAACAAGCCGGCAGTTGAAGTTTTAAAAAAACATAAAGGCTTGTGCAGTGACTATTCATTGCTATTTGATGAGATGTGCAAGTGCATAAATGTTGAATCGCAAACGGTAACAGGCTACAGCAAAGGAGTTGATTATTATAAAGGCGGTAAGCTTTACCGAGCTGACCATAGCTGGAATGCATTCTTTACCGACTCATCATGGGTTATGGTGGATGCTACGTGGGGAAGTGGATATGTAGCAAGCAAGTATAAATGGATTGATATTGTTTTGCATAAGCTTATTAAATCTCATAAATTAAAATTGAAATACTATTTTGTTAAAAAACCCGATGACAGCTTTTTTAATCCTGATTTAAATTTTTTTTATGGGTCGCATTTGCCATTAGATTCAAACTGGCAGCAAACAGTACCCTCGATAACATTACAGCAATTTGAAAATGACAGTCTTCAAAATAATTTACCGGTGCTTTCAAAGATTTCTGCCACGCATGTGCTTGAATCAGGGGAATGCAACCGCACTTTTGTAGAAGGTATAAATGGCAAGTTATTCAACCCCAAAAATGATTTCAATATTGCAGTTGGAAAATTGAACCTTGCCCGCTGCACAAATTACCAAACCATGCAGGTTGACACCTTAAACTATGGTGCATTTGTGAGGAACAGAGATTTATATTCTCAATCGTTAATACATTTAAATCAATATAGCTCTTCAATTGATTCTGTTTACCATAACAGGCTTAAGAAAATTAAAGGGTACAACAACGAGGCATTGCGGGTTTATAAAACCACTTTAAATGAAATACGTTACCAGGAGAAAAAATTCACGAGGCAAAAATTAAAAGAGGAGAAAATGCTGGCAAGGTTAAATAAGGAGAATCAGAATATTGCAGGATTTATCGGTATGCCCGACTTATGGTATAGGGTAAATGATAAAATTAATTTAAAAGACACTATGCCATGCGATGCCAGGGCTGATCAATTCAAAAAAGTTTCAACTGAAATAAACAGGCTTGGCGAACGGATTGATTCACTTATCATTGAATTTTCAAAGGCAGCCAACTACGACAGCACTTTATCTATTGATTGCATTAATTACAAAAGTGAGCTTAACAGGTATTTTACAGGTTTTAATCCGAAAATAATTACCGATGATAACCTCGTGATTTTTAGCTACTGGGAGCAGTTGTACATCACCTATACTAACTTGCAGTATCATGCGCAATTAAAACAAAGCAACTTTGTTACGGTTCAAAAAATTCATGATCAGGTAATAACTCATTTAAGCTTAATTGAAAATGATTATTTCAAATTATACCAATTCATAAAACAAAAACCACCCTGCAGAAATAATTTATTCAATGCTGATTCAGCATTGAATGTTTTAAAGAAATCAATTAACGAAAAAGCATCAGGCATATTAAATTCCAGCGATGCTTACCGGCAATGGTTAACAAACAGTTCAAACTATAATAGCCAACGCAATGAAATGATTATTGAATTACAGCAATCGGAAGCGATTGAAAACCTGCCTCTTTTTAATAAATATTGTTTCAGGATATTTTCAATCCAGGAGCGCATTTACAGGAATGAAAAAGTGCTAACTAAAGAGGTGATGTCTGAAGCTCAAAAAAGTTATGCTGCCATCAATTTGCTAATTGGGAATTATAATGCACATTTAAAAAGAGACAGGTAAGGTAACATAGTGATTGAATTTATTTCGCAGTTCAAAAAAACTCATGCAGACGATAACGATAACCATTTGCAAAAAAAAATTTTCTGACCAATAGCTCCGGCTTGGTATTCTTACTTTTAATAAGGCTCTTCCGATACATCGGGAATAAGAGCGGGTTTTTCTGTGGTGCACATCATCCTATCTGCAAAAGTAAAAAGCGCATCAATTCTAATAATAAAAAAAGAAGATAGGCAATAAAATGCGATAGTGCAGGATGGCATCTTTTTTTAAGGTTAATTAATATAAATTTTAAATCAAATAATATAATCCCCCTTATGGAAAAAGAAACAAGGAAAAAAGATACTGCATCAATGGTGCTTCTCGGAATAGGAATAGCAGCCGGTGTTGCTATTGGTTTTGCAATCCACTATCTCATATTAGGAATTTTTGCGGGGGTTGTTATTGGCATCGCACTGGCATGGTTCATACGGCTTAGGGGTGCTTAGTTAACAGAAATATATTTTTGCCCGGTAGTTTTTTATCATGCAGGCGGTAACGGTAAACATTTGCAAAAAGAAATTACCCTTGTGCGGTTGTGCCCTTAGGGTTTAGGGTGAGCGCTGGCTCAGGCCTGGTATCCTTGCCATTAATTTGGCTCTCCCGATGCATTGGGAATAAGAGCGGGTTTTTCTATCAGGTTAATCATCACTCAATAAAAATAAAATGACCCCTGCAAAGGCCGGGGTCATTTTATCACATCTCATAATAAAAACCGGGTTTAATTTTTAACCAGCCTGGTCACCTGTTCAGCGGAGCCGCTGGTTAGTTTCAGCAAATAAATTCCGTTAGCCAATGAGCTGATATTTAGTTCTGTGTTATTATCACCGGCCTCTGATGTAATGCTTTGTGATAACACTGTTCGACCGGTTACATCAATAACGGTTACCATATAGGTGGTGGCTGAAGCAGCCATAAAGTTAAGGTTAACCATTTCATCTGATGGGTTAGGATATAATGCAAGACCTTGTTCTGCTGTTTGACCCTCTTTGCAATTGATTACGACCGTTTTTCCTGCTGATGTTTTAGAGCAGCCATTGCTGTTAGTAACCACTACCTTATAGGTTGCAGCAGTTTTGGCTGTGTAACTTGCCAGTGTGGCCCCGCTTAGGGTAGCAGTGCCTTTCTTCCATTTGTAAGTTAAACCTGTTCCTGTATTGGCATTAAGCACTACGCTATCACCTGCACAGAAGGTAAGCGGTCCCGAGGCAGTAATGGTAGCCGTGGGAGCAGCTTTAACAGTTACAGCCACTCCTGCAGATAATGCACTGCAACTGCCTGTATTAGTAACCTCTACTGTATAGGTTCCTGTTGCAGTGGGCTTGTAAATCTGTGCTGTGGCTCCGGTGATGTAGGCAGCAGCCTTTTTCCATTTGTAAGTTAAACCTGTGCCCGCATTGGCAGTAAGTGTAAGTGGTGTAGTGCCTGCACAATAGGTGGTAACACCTGTTGAAGTAATAGTTGCCGCGGGCAATGGATTAACGGTTACTGTAACCGTAGCAGAATCTTTGCAGCCGAAAGAGGACGTTCTTACTGCTTTATAGGTACCTGATGCGGTTACTGTAATAGTTGCATTACTGCTGCCCGTGCTCCACAGCAAAGTACCTGCGCCACCGGCAGTTAAATTAAGTGAACCACCTGAGCAGAATGTGGTAGCACCTGAAGGCGTAATAGTAGTGCCAGGCAATGGGTTAACGGTAACGCTTATTCCATTGGTAACATAAGGACAGCCATCAGTGTAAGTTACTGTGCATTTATAATTTGCCGTAGTATTGGCATTGACTACCTTGGTGGTGGCACCACCAGTCCACAGGTAAGTGCTTACGTTAGCTGCATTAGCAGTAATGGCTACACTGCCGCCCTGGCAAAAGGTAGTAGCTGCACCAACAGTTACAGAAGCTGTAGCAACAGGTGCTTCGCAAAATTTAACCGTTCGTGTGTCGAAAAAA
Organism: Bacteroidia bacterium; assembly: GCA_039931675.1. Classification (GTDB taxonomy): domain Bacteria; phylum Bacteroidota; class Bacteroidia; order AKYH767-A; family OLB10; genus JAEUTH01. Next base: position 11,568 of record JBDTRM010000262.1, read on the forward strand.
TTATAACCTGTACTTGCATCATAACACGAGTACAATGCTCCAGCGCCATCAAAATTTACTGAAGGATAAGGAAACGTTGCTCCGCCTTGCAAAGTTGAACTAAGTATTGAATCAGCATGAACCCATTGTAATGCGCCATTCGATTGATTGATTTTAATGATTTCAACTTTGTAAAAATTTATAACCTGAGTTGGCAAGTACACTACATTAGTTAAGTAAACAGCACCTGATAAATTATTGATGGTTGATACATCATGCTTTGTTTCGGAAGAATAGTAGTAATAATTAATTCCTGATCGGGTATAAGACCACAACGAATCGCCATTGCTATTATATTTTTGGCAATACAACCTGTAAATATTATCTGGGTCTGTACCGCCACATTTATATAGCGTTCCGGTTACAAATATATTTCCGGTATTGTCCATTTTAATTTCTTTACCAATATCGTAACCAGGGTAACATGATGGAATAATTTTAGTCCATAATTTTGAACCCGTTGTACTAAATTTAATGGTTGTAAAACCACCACCGCTTGGCGCTCCTGCAGTTTGTCCTGTAACATAACAGCCTCCCAATTTATCAACCTTAATATCACCTGTAACATCATTGTTGGTAGTTGCGCCTGTAAGTGTTGCCCATTGTTGTACACCGGCATTATTGTATTTAAGCGTTATCCAATTTGTTGAGTTGGTAGCATCAGTTGTATTACCTGCAACAAAAACACTGCCTGCTGTATCAACATCTATGGCTATTCCTGCATCATTAAAATTTAATCCGTTATAGGTTGCCACCCATTGTTGCACTCCCGTTGAATTATATTTTAAGGTGTAAATATTTTCCCCTTGTATTCCATTTTTATATGCGGTTCCTGTTATGTAAACATTTCCGGTTACATCAACCGTAACATCATTTGCCTGATGTGTGCTGAAACCATTGCTTGCTTTATAACCACGCGACCATAATTCTGTACCACTGCTGTTATACATGGCAACCATCATTTCGGCATAGGCACTGTTATCATAATCGCTGCCGCATAAATAAATATTGCCTGATGAATCAATAGTGGCAGCATTCACAATTGCACCAAGGTTAGCTACCTTACTGTATTTGTTAACTCTCCAAATCAAGTTTCCACTCTTATCGCGCTTATCAATAAAAATTCTGTTAAACAAATTGTAAGCATTACCTATAGTGTAAGAGTTACCATTTTTATCGGCCAATACGGTTACATGATTATCGGGATCAGTAGAAGCGGATAGATACGTTTGCGTCCACAATGTTGAACCTGTTGTATTAAATCTTGAAAGCAATGTTGAGTTGATTCCTTTTACTGTTGATGTGCCATACACCTCGGCATTGCCGCTTGCATCAATTGCAAGACCATAAGAAAACTCAGTATTTACAGTATCAATGTTGATCTCCTTATTCCATATTGCTGCACCGGCACTACTAATTTTATAAATGGCTTGGTTGGTATAAATTGGATAAGTAACATCTGATACCGTTCCTGTTCCATAAATATTATTGTTTATGTCAATACCAAAACCTCCAAAACCAAATGATTGACAGCCCGTTGGTTGGTAACTCCATAATTTATTACCTGCAGCATCATACGTAACTATATCAAGGCGATTATTGCTACATGCGTTTTGTGTTGCTGTGCCCGCTACTACAACATTGCCAAGGCCGTTTAATGCTATTCGATATGCAAAGTCATCGCCACCATTATTACCTGCATTTAATTTAACCCATTGTTGCGCACCAGTAGTAGTATATTTAATAGTTACCATATCAGCACCTACTCCTGTGTTTTTTACATATCCTGTTACATAAGCATTTCCGGCATTATCTACAGCTAAATCATAACCTGCATCATCATCATTAGCAGTTCCAAAATATTCCTTTGACCATTGCTTAACACCTGCCGAATTGTATTTGGCTGTAAGGATATTTTTGAACTGCGTAGTTTGATCTTTTTGACCTCTGCCCGTTAAATAAACATTGAGGTTGGTGTCAACTTTTACAGCATAAAAATCATCTTGATCGGATAAGGCATTATTGAGATTAAAATCAGCGCTCCATTGCAAAATACCGTTGCTATTTAATTTTTCAACACGGGCGGGTTGACTGCTGCTTGCGCCATCTCCGCATATATAAAGATTACCATTTTTATCTAAAGTCATATCATTTATGGCATACAGATTAAAAGCATTGTACTGCCATTGTTTTACGCCTGATGTATTTAATTTAATAACCGTAACAAAGCCGGTAACCGTGCTAAATCCATACGCATATAAAAGGCCTGCATTGTTTGATATAAGCATATTGTGCTTTTCGATACCTGCCTGAAAATTATAAATGGAATCAACATTTATAGTATCGGTAAGATTGCCCAATGCATCATACTTTAGTATGGAACTAAAATTATAACCCGGATGCGCATTGTAATTCCACGCATAAGAATTACCTGTATTATCAATCGCTAAAGCGAAGATTGAATTATCTCCGCTGAAACTATGATTGGCATTTTTAACCCAGTCGGGTGTTTGAGATCGAACAGCGTAGCTGCATAAGATCAGCAGCATTAATAATGCTGAGCGTGTAATGTTGTGTGTTGTTTGTTGCATTGTGAATGGGCTTTAAGATTTATTAAATGGTTATATTGAAATGTTTAAATTCGAGTTGTAAAAGAAATAATGATTTGATAAGAATATAAAACAGGCATTAAGAAATCATAAACGCTTCCCGTAATTGTTTGTAAAATGGTTATTAAATCAAAAGGCATTAATGGTGTCCAAAAAATAACGCATAGTTAAATACTCAGTGTTGTATCCTACTTCAAAATTATTTTCCTGACTATGAAGTGCAATAATAGGGAAATCAATTTGCATTGATTTTAGATTTAACCGGAATAGCAGCTTACTCACAAATATTTCATGAAAGAGGTTCATCCGGATTATTATTGCGATAAGAGCGGGTTTTTCTATCGTGCACATCGGCTATGAGGTAAAAGTAAAAGAAGAATTAAAGTGACACACCCCTAACCACTCTCGCTTACGCATGCGCAGCCGCACAGAGGGGAATTGATACCCTTTTATTTACCTCACATTTAGTTTTACTTTGTTGCAAGATAAGTGAACAACTTGAAGCCAGCATGCTGCCGGATGCAATGACAAATAGCTGCACCTGTGAAAATCGGGGACAATAATCTGCAATAGTCACTAATGCCTGATGCCAATATTAAATCCAATACTCAAACGGATTGCAGCCTGAATCAAGAAATAATTTTCTTTCCTTGTATCAAAGAAGTTATCCTCAATTACATAATCACTGTTATTAAAATATTCACCGGTTGAATTTTTATCAAACATATTATACGAAAAGCCAAGCGCAAATGAAATATCTCCGCCAACACCTTTATCCAAAAACAACCGGCCATAATTGATCATGTACTCAAATTGCTTATCCTTCATATCGGTGAAGTTGTATGAAAAAGTTGACCCGTGTATTTCTGTTACATCAGCAGTGTAATCGTGGAAATTTTTATGTCCTATACCGAATATAAAACCGAAGTAGCCCCTGCTATCGTTATCGCGTTTAGCACCACCCAGCAGCATCAATTGCATTCTCATTTTGTTACCGTTCCACAAGATATCATTATCCGCAGAAAAATCCGTGCGGTTAAACACCTGCAGGTAAGTAAACTCTAAACCGATGCGCTTGTATAAAAGAGCAGTGCTAATACCGGGACACAATTTACCCGGCTCCTTCCTCACAAACCCGGATAAATAAACACCGGCATAAAAGATTAAATCACTCTGTTTGATAAAATCAGTGTTGATGTATTTTCCGGTGCACTTTTTAAACTTTTCGCTGTATTGTTTTTTCTTTATGCTATCGCCAGCAGTTTCGTAAGCTTTTGAAATAACGTCCATCATTGCGCAACTGCTGTCGCTTATAAATGCTGATGTTTTATCGGCTGAAAGTTTTGCAAATGCACTGTCATTTTCATTAACAGCAATTGTAACACAATTGAAATGAAAACTGTACTCCGAATAATTTTCATTGAGCAAACGGCTGGCAATTGTAATGACCTGGTTTTTATAACCGAGGCTATAAAGTGGTTTTATTATGCGTGCAAAGTTGTTGTTGCGATCAGGCGTTTGCGGATTAGCACTATAAACAGAATCGAGGTAACTTAATGCGGTAAGTGCATTGTCATAATCCATTGAATCAATATATGCCAGTTCATACTGACTGAGCCTGCTGTTTGCTTCAATAAAACCAACGATATAATCTGCAAATGCGCTGTCATATTCCGATCGTTTCAGTTTTATTTTCATAAGTAAGTCGGCACAAGTGTATTGTTGCCACGCATCCGCTTGTTCATTGATAAGCACTTTTTTAAAATACATTTCTGCTTCGGTAAAGCTTTCAAGGTTGTAATTAAGTTCCCCCATCATGGTAAAGTAATGCGCACTCACAGGACCAAAATTATCCCAGTTTACTTCATAGTATTGCTTGTGTGCATTATAACCGACAGGGAAATAAGCTGCATTGTATTTTATAAAATCATCTTCAAGTAATAACAGGTGGTTGTAAGAGTTGGTCTGCTCATTTGCATTGAACAAGCCAGCCGCGAATTCGAACTTTGAAACCGTAATATAATACCTCGCTAATTTTGCAGCATCGGAACTGCTGTCATTAGCAACCATCGTTAAAATAGCAACAGTACTATCAACCATGGTTCGCAAACGGATAAGATTTTTCACAGCATTGCTGTCGTTTTTCAATGTTTCCGAAAAATCATACAGCTTAACAAATGCATTAAACCCGCTTTTGAAAAGTTCATCATTCGTTTGTGCAAATGATTTTGAAAACAACATTGCTGTTATACAACTTAAAAACAGGATGGCTTTCTTCATACAGGTTCAAACTATAATAATAGAAAAGAATATCTATAACTGGCAGAAGCCTTAATTAGAATGATGTTGAATGATCATCATAAATAATTTCTAATGAGCAAATTTAAAACAAACATTATATTGTAAACAATGATATTAATAAGGTTTTTGGTTAACCACTTGATCATTTAGCGATTTAAGTTGAAGCTGCAATTCCTTTTCAAGCAAAGAGTTAAGTGTAATCAGGCATTTCGTTTTTCAAGGAGAGAAGTTCCTTTCAGGATGACAGTCGCAGAAGACCTTGTCATCCTGAAAGGAACTT
>JBDTRM010000263.1:0-7650 GCA_039931675.1 Bacteroidia bacterium
TGATATTGCATACCGGTGGCTGAAACGTTGCCACAGTTTTACTACAGGAACTTGTGCATCCGTTATTATCAGTAACAGTCACCGTATAGGTTCCGCCTGCTGCAACTGTAATGCATTGCGTAGTTGCGCCTGTGCTCCATAAGTAGAATGAATTGGTAGCTGCGCACAATTGCGTTGAACCGCCCAGGCAGAAATCACCACCTGAAATACTGCATGGAGGTGGAGGATTAAAGAGCACAGCCTTGCTGCAGGAACTTGTGCAGCCATTACCATCAGTAATGGTTACGGTATAGGTTCCACCTGTGGTAACGGTAATACATTGTGCTGTTGAGCCGGTGCTCCATAAATAAGAGACTGCTGTTGTTGCACACAGTTGCCCCGAAGTGCATGTTACAGATGCGCTGATATTGCATACCGGTGGCTGAAACGTTGCCACAGTTTTACTACAGGAACTTGTACATCCGTTATTATCAGTAACAGTTACCGTATAGGTTCCGCCTGCTGCAACTGTAATGCATTGCGTAGTTGCGCCAGTGCTCCATAAGTAGAATGAATTGGTAGCTGCGCACAATTGCGTAGAACCGCCCTGGCAGAAATCACCACCTGTAATACTGCATGGCGGTGGAGGATTAAAAAGCACAGACTTGCTACAGGAACTTGTGCAACTATTACCATCAGTAATGGTTACGGTATAGGTTCCTCCCGTAGTAACGGTAATACATTGTGCTGTTGAGCCGTTGCTCCATAAATAAGAGACTGCTGTTGTTGCACACAGTTGCCCCGAAGTGCATGTTACAGATGCGCTGATATTGCATACCGGTGGCTGAAACGTTGCCACAGTTTTACTACAGGAACTTGTGCATCCGTTATTATCAGTAACAGTCACCGTATAGGTTCCCCCCGCTGTAACCGCAATGCACTGTGTTGTAACACCTGTGCTCCATAAATAAGTATCAGTGGTGGCGGCCGGAAATGGATTAACACAAAGCTGGGTAGAAGAGCCACTACAGAAGTCATTGCCGGAAATAGAGCAGGCGGGCTTTGGATATTCCACTACAGTCTTGCTGCAACTACTTGTACATCCGTTACCATCCGTAACAGTAACGGTATAGGTTCCTCCTGTTGTAACAGTAATACATTGTGTTGTAGCACTTGTGCTCCATAAATAAGTATTGCTGGGAACTCCCGGTACCGGGTTAACGCAAAGCTGTGTAGAAGTGCCATTGCAGAAGTTACCACCCGATATTGAGCATGTAGGCGGAGCATAAGTTATTACAGTTTTACTGCAACTGCCCGTACATCCGTTGCCATCCGTAACAGTAACAGTATAGGTTCCTCCTGTTGAAACAGTTATGCATTGTGTTGTAGAACCGTTGCTCCATAAATAAGATGAATTAGTAGCAGCACATAATTGTGTTGTACTATTAGAGCAGAAATCACTCCCTGTAATGCTGCATACTGCACTGCCTGTAGCTGTTATAATAACTGGAGTTGTAGCAGTACATCCATTCCCATCAGTAACGGTTACGATATAGGTTCCGGCAGATATTCCGGTACGGTCTTCATTGGTAGTGGCATCATTCCAGAAGTATGAATAACCTGTATTACCCAATGTACCTCCCGTTACAGTTATATCTATGCTTCCATCCGGCAAACCACAGGTTGCATTAACATGCGTTTCTGTAACCAAAAGCGGTGTTGGTTGGTCAACCACGCTTGAACACGTAAATGTGCAGCCGAAAGCACTTGTAACAGTAACAGTATAGGTCCCTGCCGTCAGTCCGCTTATGGATGAAGAGGTTGCATTTGTATTCCACAGGTAGGTATAGGTGCTGCTGCCGAAAACGGCTACGGATGCTGTTCCGTTATTATCTCCGAAACAATTGAGCGTGCTGCCTGTACAAAACAGTTCAGCTCCTGCATGTTGTGTCACGGTAACAGATGCTGTACCGGTGCATCCGTTTGCAGCAGTAACGGTAACTGTATAATCACCTCCGAAATATGCATAGATGGTTTGAGTGGTTGCTCCTGTTGTCCATTCATAAGCATTATATCCTGCACCGGCATCTAACAATGTTGAATCTCCGGAACAGAGTCCCGTGTTGCCGCTGATTGAAGGTGCGGGAGCTGGATTAACAATAATATATATGCTGATGGTGTCACTGGTTGTTCCGTCATTAACTCTTACCAATAAAGTATCATTGCCGCTGTAGCCGTTAGCTGGTGAATAAGAAAGGCCTAAAGGTGTTACGTTGCCCCCGTTTGAAGCTGCTGTGGCATTAAATCCATTTGCAGCACCATGAGCCGGACCTGAAACAATGCTCCACGTAAGCGTTTGACCGATATCAGGGTCATTAACCGTGAGCAGGCTGTTGATGGAATTATTTGATGAATTCTCACAAACAGAGAAGGTAGTGCTGGCGCCAGCGGTAAATACTGGCGGTGCATTGGTAGTTACATTTGTGCTGGATGTGCCAATAGCATAATCACAAAATATCTTAAGCCCGCTTGCTGTAAGAATATTTCCGGAGCGTGTGGTATTTAAAGCAACCCACTTATCCAGCACATCAACACGTCTCATAATATATACCGAATCCTTATCACCAATATTGTCAAGGCCGGTGAGGTCTATGCTAAGATTAAAGGTGTTAAATCCCTGCGCATTGAAGTTTGTTCTGTCATTCCCGGTATAGGTAACGGTCCACCATTTTACTTTTCCAAGATAATCAGGAGTAAATATTGCACCACTATTAGTAGTAGCAGTAAGATTCAGTGCTACCGGAGGCGCAGCCAGGGTATAAGGCGGGTCCTGGTTATCATGACGCGTTGTTCTCAATTCACTGATGGCCGGGTTAGCCGTAACCATTTGTACACTTAAACCTGCATCGCAACTAAAGGTGCCCGGTGCATTAAATGTATTGCTGCAGGTATTATCCGATTCGGTTACTATCACATCATCTACCCAAATCCTGTTTCCGAAATTGCTGATGGCGCGGAATCCTACTATTATATAATTCTGCCCGGCTACATTTGATAAATCAATTGTTTCGCTTCTCCATTGAATAGCAGAGTCAGGAAAATAACTTGTGGCTTGGGGAGACCTTGTGGCTAAGGATGGTGTAGAATTTTGATCTTTTTTATAAATGGTAGTTGCAGAACTATAGGTTACTCCACCATCCGTTGATATTAATACTTCTAAAGTATCACTTTCCGGAGGCGTATCAGTAAAGGAACGATATGCACAATGAAAATGCAAAACAGGTTTGGCAAGTGCAGTTAAATTCAACAGCGGTGAACGCAGCATTTCTTTCCTTCCGCTGCTACCGTTAAAGCAATTAGCTGTGGCTGCAGTATCGGCAACTTTACCAAAGGGATTGGTACAAATTCCTAAACCCCATAGCACGGTGGTACCAACTACGTTTTCAAACGAGACTGTCCAGTTAACAGGATTAGTAAATGTTTGAACATAAGGATATGCATTTATAGGATCGGCAACTGACAGGAGAATTGTTATTGTATCATTACCCGCATTCCCATCCGAAGGCAATTGGGTATATACTTTAATGGTATAATTTCCCGCTGCGCCAGGAGTAAAAGCATTGGCGCCACTGAAGGTAACATTTTCTGTACCACCCCCAGGTACAGGACCTACCGTATTTACAGGACCCACAGCAGAGCCGCCATTAACAGTATAAAATACCGGGCAAACAGTGAAGGAGATTGTACTGAAGTTTTTCACAGTTGCGTTTATACTATATGAGTTACCTGTGCCATATAGTTGCCCGGCTATACCCACAACAGCATTTGTAATACCGGCATCGGGCACAGGAGCCGCGGTATTTTCATAAGCGCCAACAGTAGGAGTACTGCCGCTGCGTAAATTTCCTTCAATGTCTGTAGTTACAGGTGATACCGGTGTTCCAGCCCCCACCAAAGGAGAACCTGTAACAGGCTTAAGATTACTTGTAATACTGGTATAGAATGGATCTGCCTGTATCGAAGCTCCATCCTGTGCAGGGGTATATGCTCCCTGCCATAATGCAAGCGTAGTAAAAGAAGTTGTTCCTGTTCCCCCCACGCCTGTCACATTTCCGTTAAGCGTATTCGGGATATAATAATCGTTGTTATCCAATCCACCTGAACCAAATACATAACCCACTGCCGGAGCAATGATTGCTGCTTTTAAAAGGGTGGCAGTATTGGTATTTACATCAAGATAAATGGAATTGTTTTTAATCAGGACAGCAGTATCTGCCGTGGCAGCTATATGTTTGCTGATACCCGCTACTACAGGACTTGATGATGATGATGCTGTTCCCGAAGGATCAAAATCGCCTGTCAAAGAAATAGAATTAAAAATAATTTTGTCTCCCGGTCCGCCAGCGTGCCCTATTCCAGCAGTTTGATCACCAGATGTTCCGTTTGCCCTGATATTATAGAGTACATTATTTGCAATAAGGTTATTTGTTTTTGGACCGGATAACGTAGTTCCTATCAATATGCCAACAGCAGAGAATGTTCTTTCTTCAATAATATCGTGAATGAAATTCCCGGTAACTGTATAATTACTTCCTGTAGTAGTGGTAGTAGTTGTAGATGTCCAGGCATTTGTTCCCACTGCAATCCCCACCCTGTCAGCACCAGCAGTTGTTTGAGCGAATAAACCACCGACAAACTGTACGGTATTATTTGATACCGTGCAAAGATTCTGAAATTGAAGCAGGATACCAGTAATACCTATTTCATCGGTTCCGAATGAAGTAGGCCCGACAATGTTACCTGAAACAGTATTGTTATCATTTAAATTAACAGCACTGCCCCCGTTTAAGCTTATGCCGATCCGGCACTTTATTATCCTGTTTTCAAGATATTGATTATTGTCATTATTTCTTCCATTCACAATCCTTGTGGTTCCTGCAGAAAGAATCCCTGTTGTTGCAAGGGTGGAAGTTGATTGTGCCACACCGCAGGCGATTTCGCAATTCCTGATAACATTGAATTGGGCGCCTGCTGAATCAGACGCAAGATTACCTCCATGAGCAAGCCAGATTGCGCAAGGTGTTGAAATGATACTTGTATTCAGAACCGACAAGTTCCTCCCTGTTCCGGCTATTCTTCCGTCAATGGTTACATTGTCGGCACCTGCAAGTTTTATTGTTGTGGTGTCGCTCCCGGCTATTGTCCTTGCTCCACCCGAAGGCGTAATAACTACAGAGGTGTAACTTGCTGAGCCCACACCGCTTGCATTTAAAATAGCGCATAAGGGTTCCACGGTGTTACCAACAATACTAACTGTTACTGCACCGGTATGGGTGCCGGCATTAATAGCATCAAATGCCGCTTTCAGGGTAGGATAAGAACCTGCCCCCGGGTTGATTGTTACATTTTGTGCAAATGAATTCGCATAAATCAAAACTGACGCAAGTGTCAGGCAAAGGGATTTAGCAAATGTGTAATGGTTTTTTTTCATAATAAGAGTATTTAAGGGTTTATATTATTTATTTGATTCCATTGCGTAACTTCTAACGCACTCTGAATAAAAAAAAAGCATGATATAAAATACTACACTTCATAAGTGCGCCAAACGACAAATAATAAAATGATTAATGGTTTGATGTATAATGAGGTATATGCAGGCTGCTAAAACTCTAATCAGCAAAAAAAAAATAAATGGCAGGTTCACAGAGTTTAGCAGAAGTGCAATACAGATTGTAACGCGGTAAATGTATTATCTAATTTGAAATGTGCAAATGGAAATTGGGTGGATTGTGCAGGAAGGGATTTACATGCATTACTTGCGGCACGCAATGATTTTGACGAATGATACAGGATGATTAATTCAGCAATTTAAAGGAGTGCCCAAAGAAGATAAGCATCATTTATATTATTGCTTCTGCTCTTTGTTTACTTATTGAAACATGTGATGGAAATAGTTTTTGTAAATGGAATTGACTTTTCCCACACTTGAATATGCTTTCAATTCGCCATCGGCATCCATAAGCTTTTACAACTTGCAGCGGGGTAAGCACGTTTTTGCTTTCGGTGGTGATGAGCAAACTGTATCCTAACATTTCATAATGCTTTTTATCGTGATTAAACCGCTGGTCTCTATCGTGTTTGGCTTTGTAGCGCCTTTGATTGGCTTGTTCTTTGGATAATGGTAATATGACTAATCGCATCATTACTTTTTGTTCGGCTCCTATTAACACCCATTGGTCAAAACTTTTCTCTTTCCTTAAAATCCTGAGCAGGTTTTTTTCTTTCCCGGTTTCTATATCAAATATTTTTACGTCATATTTTATGCGACTTATATAATGAAAGTTTTGATTGCTCATCTCTTTAAAACATGGCAAAGAGAAATAACCTAAATCGCGAATCACTAAATCTCCCTGCTGTGCAATGTCTAAAATATCTTTTGATTTGGATTGATCGTTGGCAGTATAAGGAGTGATTTCAAAATGTATAAAACGGTTGCTTAGCAAATCAAATATTACTTGAATTTTTAGTTGTGCTTTCTGTTTACCTCTTGATACATTTCCCGGAAAAAATTTACTCAATATAACAGGCAATGCTATTACGGTGCTGTCTTGCAGAAGCACTCTTTTATATCTTTTCAGTTTTGATTTGCATAATTGAACAGTCGTATCGGTGCTCACTTGTTTACCCAAAGCCTCTAACAGAATGGCTGACAGAAAATGCGTCAAACACCTTGATACTTTTTTCCATACTGCTTGCTTTGAAACCGTCTTACAGGTGATGTTGCATATTTTCTCAGCCCAAAGAGAAAAGGAATTGTTCCCTTGCAATGCCATTAGCATAAAGGCAATCAACAGTGTTTTTCCTGTTATCTTTTGAGCTTTACGTTTTTTTAAACCGCTTGCCCTGGCATGTTTATCGAAACGAATATTCTTTATTTTTTGATTAATGCTTTTTAATGTTTTGATTTGATTTGCATTGGTGCTTTTAGATGTCATTGGATTCGAACTTTAGTTTCACCTAAATTGCACCAATGTTGTTTTTGTGAAACCTAATGCTGTCAGTCCTTTTATACCACTCAATGTGTATAAGTTTGGAAATTAGGTTGACGCGTATGCGTAAAACGGGAGCCGGTAAGCGGTACGCCTTACCTCAGCGACACAGGACACACTTATAGAGCGGGAGGAATCTTGTTTGAGTTTAGTACAATCTTTCCTGCCAACCGTGATTCGAAAGACGTTTTTGCAAAATAATCGTGCTTGATTGAAAAGGTTTCGTCCTGAATGAGAATTATAGGAATATTTATCGGAACTTCTGAATGGCGTCTATGAATGATGTTAGGTTCATATAATATATCACGTTCATCCAGCCATTGCTGAATCACGGTTGCTAATTGTTGGCCTCGAGACTCAGCAACTAAGAAAACTTTTAAATGTGCTTTTAAATGAAATAATTTCAGTTAGACACATTTTCAAGTTAATTTGCATTCAAATTCAATACATATTATGAATAAGGCTTTAAAATTTTTGATGCTTGTTACGCTGTTTACCATTGCAGGTATATCAGGCGCATACAGTCAGTCCACTGCCAAAAAGGAATTAAATTATTCCAGGCATCCTTACTGGATAGAAATGATTGATGATACTACAGCCAATTATTTTGAAGCCATTAAAG
>JBDTRM010000264.1:0-16749 GCA_039931675.1 Bacteroidia bacterium
AAACATTCACATTCATCTTAAAACCTTTACCATGTATATTCATAATATCAATGCGCGGATCATCTTTTAAATACTTGCGTAGCTTGGTGATGAAAACATCCATGCTTCGGCCTGTGAAATAATTATCATCACCCCAAATTGCTTTCAATGCTTTTTCGCGTGGCAATACATCATTTACATGATGACAAAGCATTTTTAAAAGGTCAGCTTCTTTTGGCGACAGGCTGTTGGTTTGTCCATCATGATGCAACACGCGCATGTTGTAATCGAATTTGTATTTGCCAATTTCAAATTGTGTCTGGTCGGGTTTTACAAAACTTTCGCTGGCGCGTTTAAGCAATGCTTTTAATTTGAGTAGCAGCACATCACTGTCAAAGGGCTTGGTGAGAAAATCATCGGCACCGGCTTTAAATCCTTCAATCATATCTTCCTTCATGCTTTTGGCTGTCAGAAAAATAATAGGCACGTTAGCATTATGCTGCCTTATATCGCGCGCAAGCGAAAAACCATCTTTCTTAGGCATCATCACATCCAGTACACAAATATCATACTTGCCTTTGTAAAATTTATCAAGGCCTTCCTGCCCATCGCGGGCAAGCACTACATCATAGTCACTCATTTCAAGATAATTTTTGAGGACGCTTCCGAAGTTGTTGTCATCTTCAACTAAAAGTACTTTCTCTTTTTGCTTTGTCATGGGAGTGAGTTGTTATAAAATTAAAAGTTTAAAGATATAATTCTGCTAATGAATGGATAGAGGAGTTTTGTTTTATGTTTTCAAAAAAAATAATTCCGATCCGCAATAATAATAAATCGGTTGAATAGAAAATTTAAAATTGAGAATAAAAAAAATTGTCTGCGACTGAAATAGGTTGACCAAAAAGAAAGGGGTCAACAAATGCAAAGTAAAAGAAAAACAAGACAAAGAAGAATCTTCAGTATCGAAATAAGAAAGCAAACAGTGCGGGATATTGAAAAAGGAAGATGTACAATTAGTTCCGCATCTCGGGAGTTAAATGTAAGTGATAAATCCATATACAATTGGATTGAAAAGTATAGCGGATATTCGCAAAAAAGTCAGGTATTAATAGTGGAAAATAAAAGTGAATCTTATCGCAGTAAAGAGTTAGAAAAGCAAGTAAAGGATTTAGAAGCAGCATTAGGTCGCAAGCAACTGGAGATAGACTTTTTAAACAAACTCATAGAGCAGGCAGGTGAAGAGTTTAAAACAGATTTTAAAAAAAATTTCTCTACACAAGCCTTGAGTGGTTCAGGGTTGAAAAGCAAACCAAACGCAACTACAAAATGAAGGATTTATATTCGATAGCTGGCGTGAGCAAACAAGCCTTATGGAAACATAATGTAAGAGCATTGTATAAGGATGAAGTGGCAACCGATGCAGTGCATGTTATGACCGATATACGCAAACGCCATAAGCGCATGAGCTGCCGCAAGATGTACTATGCGTGCACAGAGCAACTGCCAGTAGGCAGAGATATATTTGAACAAATAGGATTTGAAAACGGGTTTAAAATCAAACGCAAACGCAGCGCAATTAAAACCACCTGGGGCCAACGAGTAGAAGTGTATCCCAATTTAATAGCAGGGCTTGTATTAAACAATATAAACCAGGTGTGGCAGTCAGATATTTTTTACATTGGTATTGCAGGAAAACATAACTATGGATTTACTATCATAGATGTGTATTCAAGAAAATTATTAGCAGTTCATGTTGCAAAACAGATGACGGCTGATGAATTATTGAAAGCGGTTAAAAAGGCATTTGAAAGCAGGCAGGGAACCAGTGTGAAAGACTGCATTATACACTCTGACCGGGGCACACAATATATCAGCAGCGAATACAAACAAATTATCAGGCAAAACAAGATGAAATTAAGTATGTGCAAAATGCCACAAGAAAATGCGTATGCAGAAAGAGTACAAGGAACCATTAAAAATGAATACATGTATGAAGAACAACTAACAGAACAAAACATACAACGAATAGCAAATCGCACAATAAAATATTATAACGATGAAAGACCACATAATGAGCTTAAAAACATTACGCCAACGGCATTTGAAAAGATGATTAGTAAATCGGTTAAAAACGCACATCCCCAAATGCAGTTGCACAAAGGCTTTCAAGGGTTATCAACATTTAAGTGACTTGTTAACAAAAAGAAAAAAGAAGCAAAAAAGAAAAAGTCAACATCATAAACATATCTTTAAATATTAATTCAAAAAAGTCAACCTATTTCAGGCTAACACAAATGTTGAATGACGAATGTTGAATAGTGAATGATGAAGTTTTGTTTCGTTTTTAATGAAAATGTAGTTTTAACTTATAAGATTTAATTTCCTTCTACTGATAAATCGGTATCACTATTCAAAATTCATTATTCATCATTAAGAATTCGTTCCAAATGGAAGAAACACGGTAAAAGTACTTCCTTTATCCTTTTCGCTTTTTACTTCTATCGTTCCGTCATGTGCATCCACAATGGCTTTGGCGTAACTTAATCCTAAACCGAAACCTTTTACATCATGCAGATTGCCTGTGGTGGCGCGATAAAATTTTTCGAAAATTCTTTTTGCAGTTTCATGACTCATGCCCATTCCTTTATCGGTAACAGCAATAAAAACTCCCCCGGCATTGTTCCATGTTTTAATGTTGATGTGCAATTGGTCGCTGCTGTATTTGATGGCATTGTCAACTAAGTTATTAATAACATTTACAATATGGGTAGCGTCAGCTTTTATCACATGCCTGTTTGCATCCAATTGCAATTGCACAACTCCGTCCCTGTTTTCAATCTGCAGGTGATTGCTTTTGAGCACTGCATTAATTACATCATGCACATTTACGTCCTCCAACCGCAATTTTAATTCGCCTTTATCTAACTGCGCCATTTGCAACACATGCGTTACCTGGTTATTCATGCGCGTGTTTTCCTGCTTGATGATGGTAGTATAAAAATCAAGTTTCTCTTTATCAGAATATACTTTCTCATTGCGAATGCTGTCAGCGGCAAGCGCAATGGTTGCAATGGGCGTTTTAAACTCATGAGTCATATTATTGATAAAATCATTTTTAATATCGGCTAACTTTTTTTGCTGTAACACTATACGTATTGTATAAGCAAATCCGAAAATGATAATCAAAGAAAATATAGCAGCGCTTATTAATACAGGCCAAACATTTGCCAGCACATAACGAAGCTTGCCGGGAAATTCAACCATCAGCATATATGGCTTTTGAATAATATCATTGGGATACAACTGTGTGCGGATGCTGCTTTTTGCAATTGCATCTGTATCGGGAGGGCTGCTGCTGTACAAAACCGAATCGGTGCGAACATTTACTACAGCATATTTATAAGGCAGTGTTACACAGTAATTTTGCAACTCGCTTTTTATGAGTGTATCAAGCTTCGCAAAATAATCTTTGCTCTTAAACTCGCTATCGGTCTGGCCGAACTCAAAAGCAATTTTATGCATAAGTTCTTCATAGCGTTTAAGTGTAATATCCACTTTTTCGCGCCCTGTAAGAATTGCTTTTCGAGCTGAATCAACTACATAATCATCGGCAATCATTCCATTAAATTCTTTGAGTAATGAATCGCGCTTACGCTGAATGGTTTTATAACTATAGCTGAAATTCTTGCCCACCGTGCTGCTATAGTCAACCTGTACCTTTGAGCCGCTTGAGGTATCGTTAAAAGAAAAAGATTGTGATTGATTTTCGGCTTGTTCGTTATCAGAAATTTTAAAATCTTTTTGTAAGTCTCCCTTTGGTGGTTTCAGATGAACTTTAAAATTTTCATCAGCAGGATCAACAGGATAATAATATAAATCCTGGCTCTGAAACTGATCCCAGTCAAAGTTATCCCTGAACTTTTGAAACACAATACCCGGAGCAATAATTACCTGGTTATCAAAAAAAGTAATGATCTCTTTATTGTTTTTTTTGAATACACGAATGCTACTGTGAACGCGACTCTGACGCATAGTATCGTAAGCCGTTTCATTTTCCTGCAACTGTGCAAGCGCTGCTGGCGACATGCCCGGGTGCTTAACCGCATGAGGTAAATGCAAACCGGCACTGTCAAATTCAAAAAAATCGGCAGGCATATTATTAAGCGCGCGCTGTGCTTCAAATTTATTAACCACGTTATTCATGGCCATGCTCACATTCTGCTCAAACTGCTCTTCTTTTACCTGTATATCATGACTGATCCAATAAACCTGCAAGGCAATTAACCCTGTAAGTGCAGTGGTCATAAATGCAATCACCAACTGAATTTTAAATTTAGTCATGCGTACAAAATTAGCAGGTGTAATCTGATGTTTTTTTGTTTAACCAACTATTAACAAGCCTTAACCTTGCATTAACCCTTGTGTGCTTCTCAGTAAATTAATTTTGGTTCAACAATTTAATTTTAAAAATCAGCATTATGTTCTCACAATTCATCAATCCGTTTTTAAAGGCGCTGTTGTTAATTTCAATTATTGCAGCCACATTATTGTCAAACGCTTTTGCGCAAAGCAGTAACGCAAACGATAACCAAATTCATATTAAAATATCGAAAGATGTAAATGGTAAGCGCACTGAAATTGATACAACTTTTACAAACAGTGATGATGCCGATGCGTTTATGAAAAGTTTTAATGATGATGATTCATTTGATAGTGGAAGTGGTAGCGGTAGTGGTAGTAACAGTTTCAGTTTTAAATTTAATGATGATTCACTGAATGATAAAAACGCAACTATGCATTTTGATTTCGATTTTCCGAAATGGAATGATGAGGACAAAGCAAAGTTTGATGATGATCTGAATAAGCTGAAAGACGAATTGAAAAAGAACATACACTCGTTTGATATGCATTGGGATACCTCATCAAACGGCAACAGCTATAACTACAATTTTAATTTCAAAATGCCTGATGAAAAAGAAATGGATGAGTTGAAAGATAAATTGAATGATATGAAATTTGATTTCGATTTTAATATGCCCGATGTTGAATGGCATTTTGATGAACCAATGCCTCCTGCTTCTGCAAAGCCAAACTTCAATTATAATGCGCATGGATTGAACGATGCTGATAAAGCAAAATTTGAGGAGCAAATGAAAAAAGCTGAAGAGGAATATAAGAAGGCAATGGACATGTTGAAAGAGAATAACGGTTCGCTTAATTCAAATCCTTCAGATAAAAAAGTGAACAAGAAAATTATCATCATTGAAAAATCAGATTCAAAAAATGATAAAAATAAATCTTCAAAAAAAACCAAGACTGAAATTCAGGAAGGCAAATCACCCGATTTCAAAATAAATAACCTCAACTATTTTCCCAATCCTAATAACGGCAAGTTTGATCTGAGCTTTAATCTCCCCACTCGCGGTGATTTGAATGTGAGCATCACAGATGCATCAGGAAAAAAAATCTATGATGAAACTTTAAAGGAGTTTGAAGGCGATTACAACCAAAGTTTTGACATCAGCAGCCACGGAAAAGGCGTTTACTTTTTAAACATCACGCAGGGCAAGCAGTGGATGAATAAAAAGGTGGTTGTAAAATAAATCAACGAATTACGATCCCGATATATCTGGAACGAATTTACGAATCTATCAATGCTCCTTAAACTTGTTGAATATGGGGGTCACTTTCGGAAACTTCCTTTACTTTCCGAAAGTTAATCGGAGCATTTTCCACAATCAAATGTCTGACACCCGAAAAGGTGTCTGACATTTTTCCAGCGATTTCCCAGATGGCAAACCCATCAATTTTTTTTCTCCCTGTTAATCAGTATCAATAGCGAGTGACTTCAGTCACTCGAAAACCGGAAAGATGAAGCGGTTTTTCGCTGTTAAGAAAATATTTTTACAAACTTTTTACTTTAAAAATACTTTGTATTTTCGCCCGCAGAATTTCAAATAATACAGACCTTTATCTATCATTATGTCAGCAGAAACAGAAACACTTGAGAAGCCTAAATCGGTGTGGGGTGGCGGTCGTTCGCCTTTTAATATAAGCTGGGGAAAAATGTACATGTGGTTTTTCCTTGTATCTGATGCCTTCACATTTTCGTCTTTGTTGGTATCTTACGGAACTTTACGCCATAAGTACACGGGCAGTTGGCCTAAAGCAAACGATGTATTTACACACTTCCCTTTTATTGAACAGCATGTTCCTTTAGCCTACGTGGCTTTGATGACTTTTATCCTCATTATGAGTTCGGTAACAATGGTATTAGCTGTTGATGCCGGTCACCGCAGGCAAAATAAGCCGGTAGCCTTATGGCTGGGTTTAACTATTATTGGCGGATTGATGTTCGTTGGCTCACAGGCATGGGAATGGTATCACTTTATTACAGGCACTGAACACGGAGCATATATCCTGGCAGATAACACTGTGGCTCATATTAAACACGGTACTGAAAATGTTCTTATCCTTAACGGCAGAGAAATAGCAGGTGCTGAAGCAACGCAGATCATGTCAACTGCAGAGCATTTTCATGGAGCTAACCTTACTAAAAATGAATATGGCAATCCATTGTTTGGCGATTTCTTTTTCTTCATAACAGGATTTCACGGCTTCCACGTATTCAGCGGAGTATGTATAAATCTTATCATCTGGTTTAATGTATTAGATGGCATTTATAAAAAGCGCGGCCACTATGAGCAGGTTGAAAAAACCGGTCTCTATTGGCACTTTGTGGATTTGGTATGGGTATTCGTATTTACCTTCTTCTACCTTGTTTAATAATCAATCTGAAATATAAAACATCAAAAATCTGAGATATTAATGTCAAACGAGCATAAAAATTCTGAAGAGGAACACGGTTATTATACCGGTGACATCCACAACCAGTTTGTTGAAGAACATGTTGACCCTAAAGGCAAAAAAGTAATCTGGAGAACATTTTGGATATTGCTGATCATTACCATTTTTGAAGTTGGAGTTTCATTTACTTCGGTTCCTAAAAATATATTGTTGTGGGTTTTCATTACCCTTACAGTAGTAAAAGCATATTTTATTGTTTACTTTTTTATGCACCTTAAACATGAATGGAAAGCTTTTCAATATACTATCATCCTGCCTTTTCTTTTAATTGTTTACCTGATTTTTATTGCCATTACTGAAGGAAACTACATTCACAAAATGTTGTTTGGTTAATACTGAAACAATATTTATCTCTTACAGTAATGCAACAAAGTAGCAGTACCAAGGTCAGACTTATTGCTACGGCTTTGATAGTTTTATTCGGCCCGGCATTGTTTTATTATTTGATTACGAGGGGTGAAAACAAATATAAGGGTCTTGAAAAATTCGGACCTCGCGATTTTCAAATGGTGAATGGTAAGGCTGATACAGTTTATCACACAATTGGAAACTTTTCATTAACTGATCAAAAAGGAAAGCTTGTCACTCCTCAAAATTTCAACAACAAAATTTACGTTGCTAATTTTTTCTTTACAACCTGCACTTCCATTTGTCCAAAGATGAGTGAGGGAATACAGGATGCGGCTTATGCTTTTAAAGATGACACGCTTGTAAAATTTATTTCGCATACAGTAAATCCTGAAGAGGATAGTGTGCCTGTATTATTTGCTTACTCTTTAAAGTATCATGCAAAGCCTGATAAATGGTATTTTGTAACGGGAGATAAAGAGCAGATTTACAAATTGGCTCGCGAAGATTATTATTTGCCCATTGCGCCAGGCAACGGAGGAAAAGATGATTTCATACACAGCGAAAAATTAATCCTTATTGATACTTCAAAACGCATAAGAGGAATTTATGATGGTACTGATGCGTGGGAGATTGCAAGATTAAAGGATGAAATAAAGGTGCTGGAGTATGAGTGTTTCGGAAAGGTTAGCAAGTAAAACAATATGGAAGCAGCAGCAGCAAATAATGACAAGTTAGTTTTCAGATGGATATTCGGGATTTCCATTTTTGTTTTCATAGCAGTGATTGTGTTGAACAGGAAAGTATTGCCAAGGCCTGATTCAATTCCTGATTTTGTTTATTCACTGCCAACGCTTAATGCGCTCCTTAACGGAACGTGTTCAGTTTTACTTCTTACATCTTTATATTTTATAAGGAAAAAAAATATTGCGATGCACCGTAAGTTGAACATAACCACATTTATACTTTCTTCAATTTTTTTGCTCTCATATATCACCTATCATTACCTTGCCGAAGAAACTATTTTCCCGAAAGACAATCCTATCAGACCTGTTTATCTTACCATACTTATCTCACATATTATTCTTGCAGCATTGGTGTTGCCATTGGTTTTAATTTCGTTTTATCTTGGCTTGACCAACCAGGTTCAAAAGCATAAACGAATTGTAAGATGGACTTTCCCGATTTGGCTTTATGTAACTGTAACGGGGGTGGTGGTTTATTTGATGATATCGCCTTATTATGGGCATTGAGGTTGAAGTGCGGAAAAGAACAAAGCCACTTCTTGATTTAAGATTATGCTATTACTAACTCATAAGGATTTGTAATAGTCTTATGACCAAATCGTTTCAGTAATTCAACTTCATTGGTTTTATCTATATTTTCTTTTTTAAGAATTTCCTGAATTGCAGGTTGCTTTAAGCCAGGAATTCGAATTTGAAAAAATGGCCAAAGATTATAGCTTTGATAAGTTTTATTTAAATCAGGAAAACCAACTATCCGATTATATTCATCAGAATGTTTTTTAAAATCATCGGTGTATTTAAAAAACCATTCTCCATTTTCACAATATAGGCTTCCTATGCGGATGTCATCCACTTTAAGTATAAATTTGGCATGTTCAGATTTTGGTAATTGAACCTGTGTTTCAAAGTCATCATCACCTTTACTAAACCAATTAATAAATTTGTTTAACATTTTAAATACCTCTTATTATTTTAAATCTGCTTCTTAAAATTAATGTTATTAACTCTGCTCGCTCTGGAATAAATAAAGAGTAAAACTCTTTCGTCAACATGCTAATAACTTTTTCTTCGTTCTCAATGGTTGCTAATTCATTAACGATTTCCCTATATTCTTTGTTGTAAATTTTTATAAAATTAATTAATTCGAAATGATTAGCCTTAGTATTTGCCTCAATGCTAATTCTTGGACTCGCATCTTCAATATAATGTACAATTTTCTTTCCACCTTGCTTATGTGTTTTAAGAAAATGCCTGATATTTTCATCACTTAAATTCCAAAGCAATCCCCTTGCTGAATCATAAATTGGAGCGAAGGTAGGCAATTTTGGTGTCCTTTTTTTTGTATCAATAACACCCCAATTGTAAAAGTGCCTGTCATTGTTTCCCGCCAATGCATCAAAAGCTATCATTTTAACTAATTCACAAAGCAATGTTTCAAAACAATTTGGGAAAACAGACCTGATTGCATCTTTAATAAATTCAAAAGTGAAAAGTTCCCTTGAAGTGTTTTTATGGTCTGCAATTTCCTTTGCCAGTGACATATCACCCAAATGCTCACCGCAAATTTCTGCACCATGAATAAGTTTTTCATTTTTATTAAGAAAATACTTACTCAAAAAGCGTATTTGTGTATTGGCTTTAACTAATCTGATTTCATTCATATTTAAGCCAAGAAGTTGACCAATCCGATTAATCATATATTCTATCACTGATTCATGCGGATACCATTTCTCTGCAGTTTTTGCAATGTATGGCTGCCAGGTATTTGGAGATGATTTCCTTACTCCGCTTTTTTCCTCATAGAACCATGCTTTAATAAATTGCTTAGGTGCATCACCATCCAAATCGTAATTCTTAACTAAATAATTATTCTCCTTTAAAAGAAAAATTGTGTGTTCATTAAATAGTTTTCCGGAACTATTTAATGAACTTTCGATTCTTAACTTTCCATTGGTATTGTGCATTTAACATTCTTAATAACCTAAGTAATAATCCGCATCCTTACCAACAAATGCCGATATAGCAACTTTTCTTAGTGAATTGGAGTTGAACAGTTTTCTTATTTCATTTTTAACTGTTATTTTATGGTAAAGTATTTTTATCATTTATTTAAGTCTAATTGAAATTCTAAGCTCCTCTATAATCTGCAATAATAATGTTAATCTAAGATTTTGTTTGAAAACTTTTTGGGGTGAATTTGAAGTTCAATTTTACTGGCAATTTATGAAAGTTGTCTTTCTGAAAAACTTTGACAAAGTGAAAGAACTTTGTCAAGGTTGGTTCAAGTTGGTCAAAAAAATAGATTAAAACTGTTTTATAGAGATAGTTTCTCATTTCCAATTTCTAACGTTACATTTGCCCCGATGAAAAAGTTTATTCTCATAGTCACTACAGTAGTTTTTCTTTTTGCAATCGAACAGGATGCCAATGCACAATGTTCGATGTGTAAAGCGGCTGTTGAATCTAATGTGAAATCAAATGGCAATTTCGTTGGCAAAGGTTTGAATCATGGCATTCTTTACCTGATGTCAATCCCCTATATTCTTGGTGCTGTCGGTTTCGGTATTTATTATTTTAATCGTAAGAAGAAAATGTAATGTAATGGTGTAATGATGTACAACATATTAATACATAATAACACCCAACATTTTCATATTCCCGAATTCCCATATTTCCGTATTTCCATATTTCCATTTCAATGTTAGCAAATAAATACAGTAAGGAAGAGCTTAAGAAGCGGTTATACGCAGAAACTTTTGAGAGGATAACGCTTTCGTTTTATCGTTATATCCGCATTGAAAACGTTGAGCAATTCCGTGATGATTTGTATGTAGCTTTTGGTGCTCTTGGGGTTCTCGGACGAATTTATGTTGCTCATGAAGGTATCAATGCTCAGCTAAGCCTGCCGGAACATAATTGGGAGGCCTTTAAAGATTTTGTAAACTCGAATGAGTTCATTAAAGATGTCCCTTTTAAAATTGCTGTGGAGGATGACGGCAAATCTTTTTACAAGCTGATTGTTCGTGTAAAAGAAAAAATTGTCGGTGATGGTTTGGCAGATGGAGAAATTGATTTCAGCGATGTAGGCAAACATATTGAAGCGAAAGAATTAAATGCTGCACTTGATGATCCCGACACAATCATTATTGATATGCGCAATCATTATGAGAGTGAAGTAGGTTGTTTTGAAAATGCCATTTGTCCTGATGTGGATACTTTTAGAGATGCATTGCCAAAAGCTTTGGAATTGGCAGAAGGTAAAAAAGACCATAAAATTATTTTGTATTGCACCGGTGGAATTCGTTGTGAAAAGGCAGGTGCTTATTTTCGTCATTATGGTTTTAAGAATGTAAATCAGTTATACGGAGGCATTATAGCCTATGCTTCGCAAATAAAAGTTGAAGGGCTTCCCTCAAAATTTATCGGAAAGAATTTTGTTTTTGATGAGCGTCTCGGAGAAAGAATAACCAATGACATAATCAGCCAATGTCACCAATGCGGTAAGCCTTGCGATGATCACACTAACTGTGCTAACGATGATTGCCATTTACTTTTTATTCAGTGTGAAGAATGTAAAGAAAGATTGAAAGGCTGCTGCACCGAAGCATGTATGTACATTATTGAATTACCTATTGAAGAGCAAAGAAAACTGCGCAAAGGCAAAAAGAAAGATAATGCTCATTCAGTTTACAAAAGCCGCCTGCGCCCTGATTTGAAAGAGTTGTATTTAACAACGGATTTCAGTTATTAAGGTTTTCACTCAACAATTAATTTTTTACTCCAACTGTTTTTATCTGTCTTTAAATTGCAGAAATAAATTCCTGCCTTTAATGTTTTTCTGTCTAACGTATAAGTATGCGTTCCTATATTCAAATTTTTGTTTTCCAAAGTGAGCATATTCTTTCCATTAATATCTGATATTGATAATTGAACATTTTCATTTTGTTTCAAGATGAAAGAAATTGTAGCTGCTGAAAGAACTGGATTTGGACTTATTGAAAAATAATTTTCATTCAAATCAATATTATTAATAGAAAGAATTATTGGATTTGCTGACGGTAACCAACTTGCACCTTGACCGCCATAAGCGCCAATATCATTGCGCAAGCCACCCATTGACGGAAACAAAGCTGTAGTTCCTGTTACAGTAAGGTCATTGTAAATTGCAGTTGAATCACCTGCATCAACACATGCAGAAGAAGCATTGAGATAAAAGTAATTGGTATCAGAAAATGAAGACGATAAACTAATATTGCCATTTCCCGGATATCCTCCATTGCCTACATTACAATAAGCAACTGTGGTAGGGCTGGCGCCATACTTTTGTATTTGCGAAGGGGTTGTTGTCGAATAATTGTCGTATATAATATTATTGATGAGCAATTGATAACCTGAAGTCTGAGAAGCATAAAATCCTGCTGTGCCGTTTAATGCATTATTATTCGTTATCGTATTATTCTCTATAATGCGCGACTGCGTAGCTGAGCCATTTGACCAAACAGAAGCAGCACCAAAAGTGCTTCCACCTGAGTTATAACAAATGAGATTGTTTTTCACCGTGCCTCCGGTAAAATTTAAAACAATCCCCTCACCATATTTGCCCTGGTTATAACAAATGGTGTTATTTAATATTTTCGGATTGCCGTCACCTGTACGAATTCCGCCACCGCCTGCACCACTAACTCCGGCAATATCTATTGCTTCATTGTTCACAATTAAATTGTGTTGAATCACAGGCGAGCTATACTGAATAATAACTCCTCCACCCTCGCGGTAAACCCCTGCACCATGTTCATCATCCCATTTGGTTCCGTGACCACCTGTTATAGTAAAGCCTTGCAACACTGCTGTGGAATCTTCGCCCGAATTGAAAATTATACAACTTGCTGAATCAGGATTTAAAGGTTGCGAACCATTGATGATAGTGTTATAAATGTAATTGGTATCACCTGTGAGATAAAACAAGCTGGTGAGTACAATATTTTTACCACGAAAATTAATATTCTCAAAATAAGTTCCGGGTGCAACTGCAATCGTATCGTTGTTAACAGATGCATTAATTGCAGATTGTATTGTTGGATAATTCGAAGGTACATTAATGATGTTAGCGTTGCACAAAGTTGTCGTGATAAATAATAGTGCAATAATTTTTACGGTAGTAATAATTCTGTTCATGCTGCTTGAGTTTTGATTTTTGTCAAATGTAAATTTGACTTTGAATAAAAAAGTAACTATGAAGTCACATAAATACTTTCTTTAAAAAGAAACAATTATTGCATAGCAGTATGAATTGAAATTCTATTTTCGCAGGATAAATTACGATTGCCAATTGATATAATTTAAAAAATAATCAAATATGAAAACTGTTGACGATTACAATTTCAGTGGAAAAAAAGCATTGGTGCGTGTTGACTTTAATGTGCCGCTTAATAAAGACCTCTCTGTTTCAGATGATACACGCATCCGCGTTGCCATCCCAACCATTAAAAAAATTTTAAAAGATGGCGGATCGGTAATTCTAATGTCGCACTTAGGCCGGCCATGGAAAAAATTAAAAGATGATGGAAGTATTGATGTGAAAAAACATACTTTGAAAAATGTTTTAGGAACAACTTCTGAATTATTAGGACGCGAAGTAAAGTTTGCACCCGATTGCATTGGCGATGAAGCAGTGAAAATGGCTGCCGAATTAAAACCGGGGGAAGTGATGCTTTTGGAAAATCTCCGTTTTTATAAAGAAGAAGAAAAAGGTGATGAAGGATTTGCAAAAAAATTAGCAAGCCTCGGTAATGTATATGTGAATGATGCATTCGGCACTGCACACCGCGCACATGCAAGCACTGCAATTATTGCAAAGTTTTTTCCTGATGACAAATTGTTCGGATATGTGATGGCCAATGAATTGGCAAGCATTGAAAAAGTGCTGAATAATCCGAAACGTCCTTTCACTGCAATTATGGGCGGAGCCAAGGTTTCTGATAAAATGCTAATCATAGAACAATTACTTAAAAA
This sequence comes from Bacteroidia bacterium, assembly GCA_039931675.1. GTDB lineage: Bacteria > Bacteroidota > Bacteroidia > AKYH767-A > OLB10 > JAEUTH01. The sequence goes on from JBDTRM010000264.1 coordinate 13,953, forward strand.
AGTTGATCACTTAATTATTGGCGGTGCTATGGCATACACTTTCGCAAAAGCACAGGGTGGAAAAATTGGCAAGAGTATGTGTGAAGAAGATAAATTAGACCTTGCCTTAAACATTATAAAAAAAGCCGAAGAGGCAGGTGTAAAATTGCATCTGCCTGTTGATTCAGTAAATGCAGAGGAATTCAGTAATGAAGCACGTAAAGTTTCTGTAAGTAATATCAACAATATTCCTGATGAACTGATGGGGTTGGATATAGGACCAAATTCTGTTTCATTGTTTGTTGAAATTATTCACCAATCAAAAACCATTTTATGGAATGGCCCGATGGGAGTTTTTGAAATGAGCAAATTTGAAAACGGAACTAAGAAAGTTGCCGAAGCATTAGCCGAAGAAACACGTTTCGGAGCTTACACATTAATAGGCGGTGGCGATAGTGCTGCGGCAATAAATAAATTCGGATTGAGTGATAATGTGAGCTACGTCAGCACAGGCGGTGGCGCATTGTTAGAATATATTGAAGGAAAAGAATTACCCGGAGTGAAAATGATTTTGAACGGTGATGTTGGTGTAGAGACGCATTGAATGCGTCTCCCGCTCGTTCACGATCCGGTTTTACGGTTTGTTGGACAGATTAGCAATCTGTCTTTTTAATTTTATTCAAGAATAAAAAATCGCTTCGCAATTTGTGACAGATTACTAATCTGTCCAACATTAAAAATAAATATTAGCTTTACTCTCGAAAAACAAAAACAATCAAATCATGAAAAAAATTTCCATTTCACTTACATTTTTAATGCTTGCATTTTTTTGCAACGCACAAATCATTGTTGATGCAACTTCAACTCCTGATTCGCTTGTTCAAAATCATTTACTTGGATCAGGCGTTTACGTAAGCAATGTTACTTACACTGGCTCTGCATTACAGATAGGCTCGTTCACGGGCGGCACAGCAGGAATAAGCAATGGTATAATTATGAGTTCAGGCAGTGTTGACAGCACAATTGCATGGGCACCTGCTTCGATATTCAGAAGTAGTGCAATGAACAATAATTCAGATTCTTCATTAGCAGCTATTGTTTCACCGCAAACAGTTCACGATGCTTCAGTTTTGGAGTTTGATTTTAAGGTTGCATCAGATTCAGTAAAATTCAATTTCGTTTTTGGTTCCGAAGAATACAACGATTGGGTTAATACAGCTTTTAATGATGTTTTTGGGTTTTTTATTTCAGGACCGGGAATTGTTGGCGAACAGAACATTGCACTTATTCCCGGCACAACAACTCCGGTTTCAATAAACAATGTAAATAATGGAGGCCCATACAGTGGTGTTTCTACGGGGCCTTGCAATAACTGCGCATATTTTGTTGACAATATATTTGGGACAACCTTTGCCGGTGATGCATACACAACTGTATTAACGGCACAGGCTGCAGTGCAACCATGCACTATCTATCACATTAAACTTGCTGTTGCTGATGTTAGCGATCAGGTTTATGATTCATTTGTAATGTTAGAGGATAACAGTTTTCAGGCTTGTGCTATACCTCGCTTGTATGTGAATAATGCACCGGTTTTAGTTGATTCTATTACAATTTGCAGCGGCAGCTCTGTGCAAATTTCCTCTTTGCAGGCTCCTAACTATTTATGGAGCACCGGTGAAACAACTCAAACCATTACTGTTACACAAACAGGCGATTATGTGGCTTCTGTATTTGAAGGTGCTTGTTATGTAACTTCAAAAATTGTGCATGTTGAAGTTTTAACTCTCCCTGCTCCTATAATTGCAAATAATAGTTCACTAATAACATCAACAGTGATTGATCCTGCATATACTTACACCTGGTATCATGATGGCAATTTAATTACAGGTGCTACAACATATTCTTATACTGTTAATACCGGAGGTTGTTATCTGCTTATTATTACTGATGTAAACGGATGTTCGGTAACATCAAACAATTTGTGTTTGACATTTACAGGTGTAAATAATGTGGAGGAAAAAAATGCAGTGCAGGTAATTCCGAATCCTTTTAAACATTCTGCAAAGATCAGTTTTGCAAATCCGGCAAATGAAAAAGTAACAGTTACTGTATATGATGCTATCGGAAAAGAAATCAGCAATTCGAAATTTGTCCTGAATCAAGTTCAGGATCGAAATTTGGGGATTGGTCAAATTGAATTAATTAACAAAAATTTAGAGCGTGGGGTTTATTTCTTTGAAATACGTAATGAAAGCAGCGAAGTAAAAGGAAAAGGAAAATTAGTGATTGAATAATTGCAGTTTAATTAAAAATGTGCAATTGGCTACCATCGCTGTTTAGCTGCGTTTGATATTGAACCAAGGCAATAGTTGCAGGACCGCTGATAGGGCCTCCATCCGAAATAATAAATTTAGAACCGCAACATGCGGTGCCGGTGCAACATGAATCTATACAGGTAATATTATCACTACTTACATAAATACTTGGATTACACGCGGTTTTGGGATCATAAGTGCATGACCGGTCGTAAGCTTTATAGCCATCAATTCCGTGATAAACGATAATTCCTTTAACACCTCCCGAAATATAAACCCAGCCGTTAATTACATTAAGATTGACGTAAAGTGGTTGATTCAGATATACATACGTATCAACAGGCACCTGGTCAATAACTTGGTTTCCCTTCTTACAACTGCTTATCAATAGGGTAAAAAACAGGTATGCGGCTATATTAATAAGTGAAATTTTCATGATATTAATTGAATGAATTTTAAACAAAAGTAGTTTTCTTTAAAAATATTTTTAATTTTGTTTC
>JBDTRM010000265.1:0-30150 GCA_039931675.1 Bacteroidia bacterium
AAAATTGGTGAAGTTGGTTTTGGTGGAAGGGTGTGAGTTTGATTAAAGTTTAAGTCGGTTGCAAATAAATGTCTGAACTAAGATTTTTTGGATTATTGGATTGCAGGATTTTGCTTTGGGCTAGCGTTTCCGGGTGCTGTCATCCTGAGTGAAGCGAAGGAACTTTCCCCATAGGTCGCAGTTATTTCATTTGAAGAAAGATGTTTCTTCCGATTCATCGGAATCAACAGGACAGTTCGGTGGCAAGGCAGATGCTGAAACGATTTCGGTAGCTATCGGAACAGCATGAAGCACCCTAACGAAGAAGTTCGTTTTTCTATACTTCAAAAAATTGGTGAAGTTGGTTTTGGTGGAAGGGTGTGAGTTTGATTAAAGTTTAAGTTGGTTGCAAATAAATGTCTGAGCTAAGATTTTTTGGATTAGTGGATTGCAGGATTTTGCTTTGGGTTTTCATTCGTATATTCGTTCCCGACACATCGGGATTGTAATTCGTTGATAAAGCATTTTTCATCTGTATTTGAATTTTTATTTCCTTTAACCTCAAACTTTATAACTATGAAAATATCAAAACCACATGCAACTGATTACCCGTCTTATTACGGCACTTATATTAATAAGGTAACAGGCGATGATTTAATTACTGCATTAGTAATAAACTTCAGTGAAACAGAAAAGCTTATTAAAACCATCACCGAAGAAAACCTCAATTACCGCTATGCTGAAGGTAAATGGACTATCAAAGAAATCTTAGTCCACCTGATGGATGCGGAAAGGATTTTTGCATATCGAGCTTTGCGTTTCGCACGACAGGATAAAACCGATTTACCGGGCTTTGAAGAGAATGATTATGCACCTGCAAGCAAAGCATCCTCAAGAAATATTGATTCGATTATGCAGGAATTTGCAGCGTTAAGAAAATCAACTATTGAGTTATACAAAAGCTTTGATGAGGAGCAACTAAACCAAAGCGGCACTGCAAACAATAATCGCATTACAGTTCGCTCATTAGGTTATTCAACAGCAGGACATGAGTTGCATCACATACAAGTTATACGTGAAAGATACCTTTCATAAAATAGTATCGGCAGCAGGTCAAGACTTGCAGTCTTGACTGCGAAAGTTGGGCAAGACTTGCAGTCTTGTCCTCCTGAGATTCGGACTTGCAGTCCGCTGTAAAAAAAATTAATTTTTTGTCGGGGTCAACGAATTACTATAATCCGTCCAGTTTTGATTGAGATAAATATTATCTCCAAAGTATTTTAAAACCGGCATTATCTGCGGCACCGTTTGATAACCTGCAACTGGTGAAAGCAATTGCACTTTTTCATCCATAACCACAAAAGTAGGATAACTCATTTTTCCATTCAATAATGAAAGTGCAAGTGAGTTAGCTTTATATTCAGGCATGAAAAAAAACTGGTGGTCGTTAAACATTATTGTGTCTTTATTTTCAGCATCCATTTTTACTGCATAAAACTTTTCATTCATGTAGTTGGCAACAGTATCATTCAAAAAAGTAGTTGCATCCATCTTTTTACACCAGCCGCACCAGCCCGTGTAGATGTCAATAAAGATTTTCTTCGGTTGTTTTTTATTTGCTTCAACTGCTTGAGTAAAACTCATCCATTTAATTTTCTGTCCGGCATGTTCACTTGTTTGAGCATTGCAACCAAGCGAACCAAGAAGCATAAGAAAACAAAAGAGAGTTGTAAAGTTTTTGATTTGAAATTTCATTCTTTTTAAAATTGAGATTAATTGTAATTGATGGTTAATAACACAAAGTTAGAATATAAAATGTAATAAGGGAGATTCAATACACATAGCCGTTCAGACAATTGCTCTCACATCTTCACAAACCTTTGCACCTGCCCATTTATCCTCAATAAATAAACCCCTTGCGTAAGAGCGCTTACATCAACTTGTATAGTTGAATTGTTTTGTGAAATCTTTTCTTCTTTAATTACCCTGCCTTGCATATCATTTATGGTGATGAATGAGTTTGGAGGTAAGTGATTGGGGAGGGAGATGTTGAGGATGTTGGTGGCGGGGTTGGGATAGATATAAAGATTATTGTTTGCTGCTGTAGTTTCTATGCCTGTATTTATTGCTCCAAGTTTGGCAATGAAAATATTAGCAGAATTGCCTGTACTGTCCGAATTAGCCAATATAAGGGAATCAAACGACATTGAGGGACTAAAAAAATAGCCCGCTAAATAAACTGAACCTGATGAATTAAGGGCTATTGAATTACAATTATCCCAATTTGTTCCGCCAATTGACTTGCCCCAAATAAAATTACCCCCGCTATCTAATTTACAGATGAATACGTCATCCTGCCCTACAGAAGTCAAATTATATATTCCAGTTGAATCCGGATCTAAATCAACTAATCCTTCATAAATCCCCGTGAAATAAATATTGTTTGAAGAGTCGACAATCAGTGAAGAGGCTATTGAATATGTACCAGTTATTTGTTTTGCCCAAACAAAATTACCTGCTTGATTTAATTTACAGATGAAAGCATTTTGACTTCCCGGTGAAGTTAAATAGTAGTTGGCAACTGAATCGGGATCAAAGTCAACCGTCCCTTGAAAATATCCAGCAACATTCATGTTATCAAATTCGTCAATTTTTATTGAATGACCTTCACAATAGCTACCTGGGTTAGCGCTAAGTTTCTTGGCCCAAACAAAATTTCCTGAGCTATCTAATTTGGAAATAAATGCATTCGTCCCTCCTGAAGATGTTAAATAAAAGTTTGCAAGAGAATCGGGATCAAAATCGACTGTTCCTGAAAAAGAACCTGTGGAATAAACATTACCAGTCAAATCAACAAATATGGACAAGCCAATATCAGGATAATTATTACCCGTTTTTTGCACCCAAAGTAAACTTCCAATGCTGCTGTACTTGGCAATGAAAATGTCACCACCCCAGTCAGAAGTCAAATTAAATACTCCTACAGAATCAGGATCAAAATCAACTGTTCCTTCAAAAGTTCCAGTAATGTAAATATTGCCTGAATTGTCTAAAGTTATTGAAAGCGGAGAAGCACCTGCATGTCCAATTGAACTATTTATTTGTCTTGCCCACATAAAATTTCCGGCACTATCTAATTTGGAAATAAACATATCTTGGTCAGCAATTGAAATTAGATTAAAGGTATCTGGTCCTGGATTAAAGTCAACTGTATCACCGAAAAAACCTGTTAGATAAATACTCCCAGCGGTATCAACAGTTATTGCGCTTCCCATATCCTGAATTATTCCGCCAATAATTTTAGCCCATACAAGGTTTCCTGAGCCATCTAATTTTGAGATAAAAATGTCATTATATCCATTTGTAGTTAAATTAAGTACTCCGGATCCCGGATCAAAGTCACACGTGCCATACAAATACCCCGTTGTGTAAGTATCATCAAATAGGTCAATTGTCATTGAATTTGCATATCCACCGCCTATTCCGCCAATCCCTTTTGCCCACTCCCAACTTAGTGCCTGCGCCTTAACATCATCAGCAATAAAAATCAAAAAGAATAATATGGTTAGGTAGTAAGTTTTCATTTTCATGTTTCTAAGTTTTCAAATCCATCACTAAAGTAACTTTTCCCCTCCACCTGCAATTTTATTTCTCAATAAATAATTAGCGCGTGGTCGGGGTTCTTTCCACCAATCACTGACGATGCGGTCTATCGGTTAAACCGAATATCATTTGCATGGTAGGATAACTTTATGCTTAAAGTTTTCTTCTTAGCTCCCAAATCTTTGGATTTCTGCTTGTATGAATAATTGCAAAAATTTCAACTACCTGATATTCCTTATCAACCGTATAATGAACCATAAAAGGAAATTTTTTAATCAACATGCAATGCACATCTGCATAACGGAGAGAATGAACATCATGTTTGGTTTTTAAAGAATTGATTTGTGATTTTACTTGATTCTGAAAACGAGTACCTAAGCCTTTCAACTGGTTATTATACCATTCAGTTGCCTGCTGAATATCATTCAAAGCATCTTCGTCAATTCGGATTTTAAATTTAGCACCCATTAAGGTTTAAGAGTTTTAGAGGCTTTATCCCAATCTTTCATTCTGCCCGGATTGGATTTGCTTTTTTGTTTGCGCTCCAGAACTATATTTTGATGCGTTTCAGGTATTTGCATTGATTCATCCCAAATAAACTCGTTAAGCTTAATTTTTTCAGGTATTGACAGTTGCTTAACGACTTCGAGCAATTGCTGAAAACTAAGATTAATTTTTAAATTTAAACTGTTCATGGCATCAGATTTTTATGTTTATAGAAATGAATTTTCTATTGCACCAAAGGTAAATATTTTACAAACATGTGTTGCGATATCATCTGCTGTCGCGAGCTTTTAGCTCGTGATTGCAAAAGTTAAAGTTTCATAGACATTAAATCATGAGCTACAATCTCGCGCAAGCAGCGGACCGTGTTTAATGCTCAATAGTCGAAATCGCTTTCTTCGATGTAGCTGCGCGATAAAGAATAATTGCCATCGTTACAAAGAAAGCAACTCCAAGTAAATTAAATCCATCAGAACCTATTGCATCAATAATGTGTTGACTTACATCTAATTTTTCAAGTGCATTATGCACCGGTGGAATTATAGATAACAGCGCAACAATTACTCCGGCTAAGGCACCACCCGCAACAAGACCTGTGGAGAATAAACTTCCTTTACCTAATTCAGAATCTTCGGTGATTTGTTTAGCACGTTTTGCTTTCCAGTCAATCAATGCTTTCATCATACCACCTGCAAAAATCGGTAGCGTGGTTGATAAAGGAAGATAAGCGCCCACTGCAAATGATAAAGATTTTACTCCGCACAGTTCCATTGTTACAGATAAGAAAACGCCAATCAAAACAAAGTTCCAGTCAAGGTTGAATGACAATAAACCTTTTATTAATGTAGCCATTAAAGTTGCCTGCGGTGCTGCGTAACCTTTTGTGCCTATGGCGTGATGAATTCCTTCAGCAAGCATTTCAGGCGTTGGGGTGTCTAATGCTTTTACTGTAAAACCAATTACAAAACTTGAAACAATTGCACCGATAAATAAAGCCAATTGTTGATAGCGCGGAGTAGCTCCTATAATATACCCTGTTTTCAAATCCTGAGATGTGGCTCCTGCATTTGCAGCAGCAATGCAAATCATGCTTCCAACAACCAATGCCATTGGTTCATAAAATTTACCAGTCCAACCAACACTTATAAAAATCAAACTCGTTCCCATAATAGTTGCAATGGTCATTCCTGAAATGGGATTTGAACTTGAACCTATGATACCAACAATGCGGCTCGAAACTGTAACAAAGAAAAATCCGAACACCACTACAAGCAAACCAATCAGTATTTTATTTATTAATGAATCACCGGGAATTTGCGGCATCAAAGCCATCAACACAACTAACACAACTGAACCGATAAGCACTGCTTTAAATGATAAATCATTATCGGTGCGAACTACTGCTGCCTGTTCTTCCTTGGTACGATTCATTGAAGCAATACTTTCTTTGAAAGAAGAAATGATGGTAGGAATGGTTTTCAATAAAGTGATGAAACCTCCTGCGGCAACAGCGCCTGCGCCAATCTGTTTTATGTAAGCCGTATATAAAGCATCGGCAGTATCTTTAAATGAATGAGTAACCGGGTCCCAATCGCCAGCACCACCGGCAGTTGCAATACTTGCAAGCTTACCAAGCTTCACTAATTGCATTGCGATGGTATCCATCGGTATGATTGAAGCAAGCAATGGGTTTAAAACTAACCAGGCTAATACACCACCGGCTACCAATTCGCCTGCAATCTTTGGTCCTATAATGTAACCCACGCCAAGATATTCAGGAGTGATTTCAGATTCAACTTTTGCAGATGGAAAAAATTTATTCGCTTGTGCAGTTGCAATTGAAGGTAAATCGCAGATAACATGAAAAATCTTTTGAAGCATTGCATAAGCAAATGCAACTCCCAAACCCATGTAAGCAGTTTTAGCAAAGTCACCACCCTTATCTCCGGCAATTAAAACCGATGCACATGCAGTTCCTTCGGGATAAGGTAACGTGCCATGTTCCTTAACTATAAGCGAACGCCTTAACGGAATCATCATAAATGTTCCCAGCATCCCTCCAAGTATTGCGAGCGAAAGTATAGTCCAGTAATTATAATAATCTATTCCTACTCCAACTCCATTATCCCCCATGCTCAAAAACAAAAATCCCGGCAAGGTGAAAACAACACCCGATGCAATACTCTCGCCTGCTGAACCTGTAGTTTGAATAATATTGTTTTCAAGAATGGTGGTGCCGAAAAACTTCCGCCCCAGCGAAATGGAAAGCACAGCAATAGGAATTGATGCTGAAACTGAAAGTCCGGCTTTAAGTGCGAGATACACTGTGGCCGCACCAAACAACACACCGAAACAGGCACCGATTAAAACAGCCTTGAGTGTAAACTCAGCCATCTTATCAGTTGCAGAAATGTACGATTTAAAAATTTTTTGTTCTGACATATATGATAAAGGTTATTTAGAAAATGAAAAGACTTAATAAGGAATCAAGGGCAAAATATCTGTTGCTTTTTTTAACCTTAGTGGAAATATCACCTCCGAATTATTACCTTATTACCTTATTTTATTGACCAAATAAGGGTAATAAGGTTTTTGTAATGTGATCGTTTATTCTACTAAGGTTTATTCGTTGCAGGAATTGTTCGGAATAAAACTTAACCCTATTCAACCCGATAGCTATCGGGTCTTAAACTTCATAAATTCCTGCAAAGAACAAGGCACGAAGAAAGAAACAATCTTTTAAAAATCAATAATTGAAAGTTGTGTTTTCAATTATCTGATGGGGATATTTTTTTAGTGCGAAGGAAAAGACTGATGATGGCGCTGATCACAACTCCCATAGAAGCAAACATAACTAATAGTGATAAATGGGATAAGAAAGTAGCATTGTACATGGTTTTATAGGCTTCCATTTGTTGGTTAAATTTTTCCTTTGTAAGATTTTCTTCAAGCAATTCTGACTGAATAAATTCCAGCTTGGCAAAACTGTAACCCGTATTAATTGCATTTACATAAACGTAAAGAAATCCGGCAATTAAACATGATGAAACTAAAGAGATAATCATTCCTGCACGTACTCCTTCACCAAATGTAAGTCTGCCATTTTGCAAAGAGTTTTTCCGGTTACGGATTCCTGAAAAAATAAAAATCCAGGGAATAACCATGGCAAACATTTCAGTATATTGAGCAACATCCATGTGGTTATTATGCAGGCCGGTAGTAAATTCCATAACCACCCAAAGGCTGAAAGCTATACCGGAATATAAGCCGTATTTAATTTCGTTGTTCATTATTTTGATTTACGAATTTTGATTTACGATTTGGGATTTACGAATTACGATTGTCAAATCCAAATTTCAAATTTCAAATTTCAAATTTCAAATTTCAAGTTTCAAACTTCTCACCCCGCTTTCATGTTCGAGGAGCCATTGCTTGCGCCACAACCCACCTGCATAGCCAATTAGCTCACCATTTGAACCAATAACACGATGACAGGGAATTGCAATAGCTACCGGGTTTTTCCCATTCGCACTTGCTGCTGCACGAATTGATTTTTCATCTCCAAGCCTGCGCGATAATTCTAAATAAGAAATAGTTTTATTGTAAGGGATTTTCTCTAATTCACTCCATACCCGTTTTTGAAAATCAGTTCCTGTTAAATCATATTTTAAGTTGAATGATTTTCTTTTGCCTTCAAAATATTCCTGCAATTGATTTGATGCATCAATTAAAATTTTGATGTCTGAATCTTCTTTGTTACGCTCGCCTCCCAGGTGAATTGAAACAATGCCATTTTCTGAGGCAAGCACTTCAATCAAACCAAGTGGTGATTCGAGATATTTTGCTTTGAGGTTTTCCATTTGCGATGGAGCAAAGAAAGGGAATTTGGAAATAGGGAAATAGGGAAATATGTATATAAGGAAATATGGGAATACGGTAATATGGTAAATCATCATTGCAAGGAACGAAGCTTGAGATTGAACGTCATTGCGAGGTTGCGAAGCTTCCGAAGGAATCCCTTGAAGTGAACAACTGTTCAAAGAATAAATGTGTTAATCAAAAACAGATTGCTTTCCCGCAAAGGCGGGACAGGCAGTGCCTCGCAATGACGATAAGATTCTCAATTTTTTTTTCAAATTATAATATCAAATTCACTTACTTTGACACAAATAAAATTCATTATGAAAGAGCAAATCTCACTACTCACTCAACTTTTTATTTCTATTGCGCTATTCACTTCATTTATCTCCTGCAACCCAACTATAACAGGCGAAGGCCCTGTAGTTGAAGTAAAAAAAGATGCTGATAAGTTTACGAAGGTGGATATGCAGATGGAAGCCAATGTGATGATAACACAAGGCACTGAAAACACGGTTGTAATTCATGCACAACAAAATATTGCCGATGCAATTGAAACAACTTTAAGCGGTAAATCACTAAAAATATATTCCAATAAAAATCTTGAACCTTCTGAACCAATAACAATTGATATTACCATGAACAATATTGAAGGTTTGGAAATAAGCGGAAGCGGTGTTATGAAATCAAGCGGTACTATTAAAACATCTGAATTAGATTTAAAAGTTTCAGGTTCGGGAAAAATATTTATTGATGCAGTTTGTAATAATTTAAAAGCAGATATTTCTGGTTCGGGCGAAATGACTTTGAAAGGAAGCACTACAGAAAGCGATCTTGAAATAAGTGGCAGTGGTCATCTTTATGCTTACGATTTACTTACTCAAAATACAGAAACAGAAATAAGCGGTTCGGGCGATGCGCAGGTAACAACAACAGAACAACTCACAACAAAAATTTCAGGAAGTGGCAGCGTTACTTACAAAGGCAATCCTGCTAAAGTGAATCCAAAAATTAGTGGCAGTGGAACAGTTAAGGCTGCGCAGTAAATTGAAAAGTGATTTTCATTTTCGAAAAAAGTAAAAATGAAATCATCATTTTATGATTGACTTGCTTTTGTGAGCATCAATAAAAAAGGCATGCATCTTTCCCACTTTAAAGCATAGTAGTTAAATCCCAAAGCAACATTCTGATAATAATCAAGTCTGTTATCCCAATAAAATTTTTCAGAATTTATTGACCATGCAGCACCACCTAACTTAGCAACCAGGAACCATTTTTCAAGTAACCTTGCACTCCTTCCATTGCCATCACCGAATGGATGAATTTTTGCAGTCCACAAATGAATCATTGAAGCATAATAAAAAACTTCCGTGATGCTCAATTTACTTTTCATTAAAACTGTAATGTCAGAAAAAAGTTTACTCATTTCAACATTTACAAATTCAGGTTCAACAGCAAGATACACAGGTCTTCCTGTTGCCGAATCGCGAACTCCAACTTGAACAGTTCTGAATTTTCCTCGTTCCTTTAGCGGCAATAATGTAGCAGATAAAATTTTATGCGCATCAAGAAAGTTTATTTTATTTAATTTTTTCAGAGAGGCGAAACGATAAGTGGTTACAAGGTTTTCAATCTCACTTACTTCTTTGCGTTTGGGGACACCTTTTTTATTTCTGTTTCTGTAAAAGCTGTTAAAGTCAAGGGTATTACCTTCAATTTTTGAGGAAAACAATGATGATGCAACAATATAATATTCAAAATCATCAACAGAAAAAACATCTTTTGCATGAAGCATTCCTTCCACCTCACTCCAATTTAATTGGCAGGATTCGGCATATTTTTCAAGATATTGTGAGGAGATAATTTTTAGTGGAATGCTCATGTTACAAAGTTAATTTTATAACTGTCTTATTCAAAGGCAAGTTTTTGCTATCGTTGATTTTTTGCAATTCAAATCACATCTTTAAAAACGTTTCATACAACACCTGCAAAAAAACTTTGCCATTAATAGCATTTTCCTTTTGCTGATTTTCGTTAATGCATTTGCTTACAACCTCAGCTTTATTTTGCGCCTGCGAATAATGAATTGCGCAGCTATCAGTAACCCAGGTGAATCCATCATCATAACATAAATATGCAAATGCATTTGTATTTTCATTCAATGTGTTTTTACTGAAAGTAAATGAATCCGAATTTATATTCAATTGATTTAAAAGAATTGCGGGTAAATCATTTTGATTTGTTGTGCGGTTAAAACGCTTGCCTTTGTATTGCGCACTAAGCGCACCTCCCGTAAATATGAGCGGAATGCGATGTGTGTATGGATCATATATATCTCTTTCACGAGGCAAATGATGTCCATGATCAGCTACTAAAATAAAAAGTGTGTTGTCATACCATGCTTGTTTTTTTGCTTCATTAAAAAAACCTCCGAGACAGCTATCTGTATAATAAGCAGCGTTTTTAAATTTAACAGCTTCGGTATTGCCTGTGTATTTTGGTGTTGAGGTAATTTCAAATGGCTCATGCAAAGTTATGGTTAGCATGGAAGCAAAAAATGGTTGTGATGATTGATTCAAATCATTAAGTAATATTTTTAACGAGAACTCATCATGCGCTCCCCATTTACTGTTTAGCTGATCGGATGAATAAATTGACTTGTCAACCAACTTTTCAAAACCTGAATTAATCAGAAAACTTTTCATGTTTGCAAAACCCATTTCGCCTGCATAATAAAATGAAGTATGATAACCCCGCTGTTTGAATATCAACGGCAGATGAGGCAATTTCTGAATTTTATCATCATGCCTGCTGATGGAGTTATTCGGTTGCGAAGGGAAACCGCTGAATACCGAAGGCAACATCTGATCGGTGCGGAAACCGCTTGAGTAACATTGTGTAAACGTAAGTGCATCTTCATTAATTATTCTATCAAGGTTAGGTGAGTTGTCACTATCACCGCCTAAACTTCCAATTACATCGGCAGTGTGACTTTCCAATATCAGTATCACTATATTTGGTTTGGCATTATTCAGCAACCTGGTGGTGATATCATTTTGAGTAGCAAAGAGTGAAACAAATTTTTGATGTGCTATGGCATCATCATAAAAATTGTAGGGGTTCTCACCTGCCCTGTCAGCCAATTGCAGGTTGCGGATTAAATACCATGCGGGATTTATGGCTGCGTGATTTTCTTCAATCTTTTCAGAAAAGTAACATGCGCTTTCATTAATAGGAATCAATTGCAAACCACCACGTGCACAATAAAAAAGGATAAATACTGATGCAATTACAGCGATTGATTTTTTTATTAAAGAAAGAGTAACATCAGGAAATTTATCATTAACAATCCTTAAAAATAATTTTCTGAAACCGATGAAAAGAATAAAATAAACTATAATCAGAATTACAATTTGCATAGTATTAAGCGATGCAAAAATTTCCAATGGATCGCGAAGAAAATCGAGTGCACGTTTGCTGATTAATGCATGCCAATATTTGTAAAGCACTATGTTTGAAACGCAAACCATGTTAATGATAAAAATCAGAACATAGTGATACCATAAATTTAATTTTCTAAAAATATCGTTGGTAATAAATATGCTGATTGATAACAAAACAAAAGGAAAAATGATGCAATAAGCCGCGGCTGATAAATCAAGCCTTATTCCATAAATAAAAATATTGAATCGTGCAGCAAGTGAAGAACTTTCAAAATGATTGAAATTAAACACCACAAAACATAATCTGAAAAGTGCAAAATATAATAGCCAGAATAAAAACAGGCGCAAAGTGTAGGTTATAATTTTCAACTCTTAATCGGCTTTAATAAGTTTACCTGTTCCTGAATGTTTAATCAAATTGACTACGTGCGGGTCGCCATAATAATAAATATTCCCGATGGCTTCAATTTCTACATCCAACTGCCCTGTTACTCTCACCTTGCAATCGTTAGTGGCATTTGATCGCAAGTAAGCATAACCATTTTCAAGCTCACTGGTATCAATAAATCCCTGGCCATTTGCCAAAAGATAATTACCTCCCACTTTTCCTTTTACGGTAAGGTCGGCCACACCGGTATTTAATACTCCATAAAAAATTCTTGAATCAAGATTCATCAAAATTGATCCCGAACCTATATCACTTTGCATGTATAAAGAATCAACTTTAAATTGATTAAGCATAGTTAAGTCGCCCGAAGTAGAAAAAATGATTTCCATTAACTCAGCACAATGTACTTCAACCACAAACTCATTCTTAAAACTGCGCGACCAGTTGCATTTATTTTTATTGGTAATAGTCAATCTTCCTTCACTGACTTCCGTTGAAACTCCATCCAATAAATTTTTACCACAAGTAACTTTCGCATAGCTAACAGAATCCTGAACTAAGAACACATCTATATTTTTATCAATTTCAATTTTATTAAACGTTGCAAGGTCACGTTTTTCAGTTGCAGTGCTGCCGGTGCTTTTAAGGCAATTGCAAAAAGAATCTTTTTTGCAGGATGAGAAAGAAATAAGGAAAAGGCAAAGGGCAATTGGCAAGAGGCAATTGGCAATTAACAACTTGTAAAAGAGAATATTTCTAATTAATGATTTCATTTTATCCTACTTAATTTTTTCATTAAAACTTAAACTGCTAACCCGCACCCCGACCCTAAAGGGCGCAGCAGCACTAGAAAACTTACACCAGAAACCCCAAACCATTTTAATTTCTCCGTGTTCCTCAGTGTCTCTGTGCGATTTTTTTTTCTCAAATCCTAAATCCCAAATCCCAAACCCCAAATTTCAAATTTCAAATTTCAAACTACCTCTCATAACCAATACCAAATTCAAAAAAATCTGCTTTAGCGAAATGTGTTTTAAGATTTACACATAGAAATATGTGCTTTGCGATTTTCTGTCGCATTCCTAATCTTGTGTATAAATAAGTATCACCATCCAATTGTCCGAAAACATAAACACCATTTTCAAACACCATATCAAAATCAGATATGCTGAGCATATAACTTACATGCAATCCCATACGCCAGGCATCTATAGGTTTTGTTGTTTCATCCTGCCGCTTTAAACTTTCGATAATTGCTGCATTATAAAAAATATCAATACCTCCACCCAAAGTGCTTTTATGACTCAGCACTTTCCCTACATTTCCATAAATGGTTGATACAAAATATTTGTCTCCACCGGCAGGTATAATCTCTTTATGAAATGCTGCTACATAAAAAGAGGTGCGTATTTTTTTTACAACAGCCGATAAAGTATCACGATTGATTTTTTGTTGCTTGCCAAAATAATGCTGATAAGAAAGACTCATAGTAGTAACATTAATACCCAGGTTGGGTATAGCCGCACTTCCATTGCTCCAGTGTGTTAATCCCCACTGAAAACCTAATTTACTTCTCATTGAAATTTTGCATTGTAACTCGGCACGTAAACTCATCACACCGTTTAGGTGCGAACCTATTGCATTGTTTTTAAAATTCTCATAACGGTCAAATGACTTTTGGATGTAACCTAATCCTCCGCCAACCCTTAAATTAAACTGTAAATGTTTATTTCGCGCTAATGGAAAACTTACAAAGGGATAAACGGCCTGCGCTTCGCCAAGCACTTTTTCATTACCCACATTAAAATAACAATAACTGATTCCAAGTTCGGGATAATTGTATGCGCGTTCAAAAGTTTTGCTTCCATCAGAAGTTTTTATGAAATCCAATTCAAAGCCCACTGTATGCCCTGTAAGTAAACCAATCATAGAAGGACGATGGGGGACTAAGTAACCGTAATGTAAATGTGCATTAATTGAAAATGTTCCCTGGGTTGAATCATTTGTTTGGGAAAAGGATATTTTAAAAAAAAATAAAAACAATAACGTGAAGTAAAGTCTGCCTGCGCTCACCCCGGCCCTAAAGGGCGCAGCCGCATTCTTGAAGAGCAAATCGTAAATCGCAAATCGTAAATCGTAAATCCCCTTCCGTTTCATCTATTAATATTGAAAACTAACTTAGCGCGCAAAAGTAAAATTATGATGGAAAGAAAGTTAGCTGCCTTTGAACGATTGCTTAAGATTATGGATGAACTGCGTGAACAATGCCCGTGGGATAAAAAACAAACGATGGAAACACTGCGCCATCTTACCATTGAAGAAACTTACGAGCTGGCTGACGCAATTCTTGATAAGGATATGGAAGAAATAAAAAAGGAATTAGGAGATATCATGTTGCATTTGGTTTTTTATGCGCGCATAGCTTCCGAAACAAATACGTTTGATATTGCCGATGTTCTTAATTCAATTTGTGATAAATTAATTGCTCGTCATCCTCACATATATGGTGACGTAAAAGTTTATAGTGAAGATGATGTTAAACGAAACTGGGAACAATTGAAATTAAAGGAAGGAAAGAAATCGGTGCTCGAAGGAGTGCCCGTAACATTGCCATCGCTTGTAAAAGCTATGCGCATACAAGAGAAGGCACGTGGCGTTGGTTTCGATTGGGAAAATAAAAACCAGGTATGGGATAAGGTGAATGAAGAATTGCATGAGTTTAAAGCTGAAGTAGAAAAAGGTGACCAGCAAAAAATTGAAAGTGAGTTTGGCGATTTGCTTTTTTCAATGATCAATTATTCACGCTTTATCAATGTAAATCCTGAAGAAGCATTAGAGCGAACGAATAAGAAATTTATTAAACGATTTCAGCATCTCGAAAAATCAGCCACAGCAGCCGGGCGGAAACTAAGCGATATGACGCTTGAGGAAATGGATGTTTATTGGAATGAGGCGAAGGGGTTGTAGAAATGGGCTTGTGGTTTGAAATAAAATATTTTGGAGAGTAGAATATTGGAGAAGAAAATATTTTTACACGCAGCATTTATTCTGTTTTGTTTGTCTTGAAATAAACAACAGAAAGAATGCAAATAATGAAGACAAAAATTTTAACCGGTATTGCGCTTAGCATGTTAATTACAATTTATTCGTGTAAAAAAGAAAATGCTTCTGAAACAAACGGATTGTTTTTTCCAAAAGTAAAGTCCATTGTTCAAACCAATTGTGCCGTTAGCTGTCATGCTCCATCAATAGGTTTATACCAGGGTTTGCCTGTAATTCTTGAAACAGATAGTGATATTGTAAGATATGGGAACAGCATCAAAGCAGCAGTGGCAGATCCTGTTAGCTTTGGTAATAAGCGGATGCCACCTTCAGGTTCCTTGACTTCTTCTGATATTGATGTTATAACAAACTGGTTAGACAAAGGAGGAAAAATAACTGATTAAATCTTATATCAAATTATTATTGAGCATAAGGTGCAACCTATATCGTAAACGACTTTTATACATTCTCTTTTTTAGTTGGATTTTTTTTATTATTTCAAAAAAATAAGTGCTTCGATTATCATTCAAACTTTTATTCTTTACTTTTCACAAAAAATAAACAGTAAACAAATCATGCTACAAACAGGACATCCCGCCCCGGCATTTACCATGTACGATTCTGAAAAGAATATCGTAAGTAATGAAACTATTAAAGGACACAAGGCATTGCTGCTTTTTATTCCTGCAGCTTTTACAAGCACATGCACTAAAGAGTTTTGTATGATACGCGATGATATTTCGCGTTATAATGACATTGATGCAAAAGTTATCGGCATCAGCACCGATACTATTTATGTTTTAAGGAAATGGAAAGAAGAACAGCAAATCAATTTCACTTTAGCATCTGATTATAACAAAGATGTTTCAGCAGCCTTCGATGCAGCTTATGAAACATTTAATTATGGAATGAAAGGCATTTCAAAACGAGCTGCTTTTATAATAGATGCTGATGGCATAATACGTTATGCAGAAGTGTTAGACAATGCAAGTTTGCTGCCTGATTTTGAAAAGATAAATGCTGTATTGGAAGAGATTTAGTATAAGGTTTTTCGTCATTGCGAGGAACGAAGCAATCTGTAAATGATTAGTAGTATCTGGTTTCGCGCACAATAACTATGTCTTCCACAAAAATCGTTAGCCATCCGCAGATTGCTTCGTTCCTCGCAATGACGTTACATTTGGTAAAAGCTATAAGTTATAGATGCAAGAACGCTAACGAAGCTCCTAAAATAACGATGATTAACTTTTTAAGATTGAACCGATGGTCATGGTCACTTTCAAAAAGTATGGTAGTGGATACGTGAAGAAAAATGCCAATCACAACTGCCATGATTTTATCGTAATAATCGGCAACATTAATTAATGCAGTGTCACTTAATACCTGGCTTGCTAATGCTCCAACCGGTGGCATGGCTGCAAAAATTACCAAACAAATGATTGCTGTTGTGTTTTTAATATGTGATGCTTTTAGCATGCTCATTAAAGCAAATGCAATAGGTATGTGGTGCAATACGATAGCATATAAAAGTGAGTGACTATTGGAGTGAGCGGGATCATCAAATCTTGGCAAAGGCATTGCTTCCAAAAAAGAGTGAATGCATAAACCAATCATCATGGTCAATGGAAATGCGTGATCGTGATCTTTATGCACATGTATATGTCCGTGCTCGATTCCTTCAGAAAAAAATTCAATTAATATTTGTGAGAAGAAACCGATGAGAATGTATAATCCAATTCCTGCGGTTGCTGATTTAAAAACTTCGGGGATCATTTCCATCATGCACAAGGCAAATAAAAATGCACCTGTAAAGCTCAATGCGAGTTTTAAATATTCGCGGTTAATTTTTTTGAAAAGCAAAAAACTCAAGCCGCTTGCAAGTATTACAAAAAATAACAGTGCATACTCACCCGGTGTAATTGATGAAGTATAAACATTAAGCAGGCAATGTGTAAGCAACATATAAGGTAAGAGTTATTATTTTTTTTGTGCAATAATAATAAGCCGGTCTGAGTTTTGGGCATCGAAATTATTCAGTTGATAATCGCCAAACAAATCAACAACACTAAGATTGGCTTGAGTAAGAAAGCGCTCAAAGTCGTTAAGTGTAAGGGCCTGCACTTTTTCATAAAAAAATTTTTCGGCATTATCATCAGTCACCTTAATGGTCTTAATGATATAATTATGCTCCATCTTTTTGCTGATCTCAAATTCGAGATGCTGAATTTTCTTTTTATGATAAGGCACCAGGTTATTCATCACCTTTACCGCATTAAAAAAATCAATCACTAAAATGCCCTGTGACTTAAGCGCAGCAGCAGCAGCACTTATAGCCAATTGATTGTGATGACTGCGTTCGAAATAACCAAAGCTGGTAAACAAATTTAAAATGTAGTTGAATGAATTGGCACTGAGAATTCTGCGCATATCATGCACATAAAAATGCAGATGTGGGTTTTCAAATTGTTTACAATGCTCAATATTCTGCGGTGACAAATCAATTCCGGTAACATCATAACCACATGAATTCAGATAAACTGAATGTCGCCCTTTGCCGCATGCCAGGTCAAGAAAACAATTTGATGATGAAGGTTTAAGGTATTTTATCAACTGATCAAGAAAAGATTTTGCCTCCTGTTCATCGCGCTGATTATAAAGCAAATCATAATAGTGCGTTCCAAACCATTTATTATACCAGTTCATTACTCGGCCTAATGTTTACAGTTTCCGGTTTCGTTAATAAATATTTTTGCAAAACCATTCTTCAACCATCTTGAAAATTAAATTTGTCGAAAGTATTTAAATTAATTTGACGATTGACAAAGGACGATGGGTGTACGATGAGAATAAAAAATTTTATAATCCTTTAATCTTGCAAATCCCGATTCAGACAACTGACGAAACTGTAAACAGTAAACTAAAAAATGGCTGTAAGAAAAAAGGTAAGACGCATGGTGCGCCAAAGCATCAGGGTAAAAAATCAAAAGCAGGCTGTTCCAGGCTCTTCGCCCGGAATATTAACCATTGCTCCAGATGCATCAAAACCAAAACTTAAATTATACTCTTATAATAAGGAACAACTTATTGAAAAAGATTATACTTCGCTTAATGATGTCCTTGATTTTCTTAATGCTAATCCACAATTGTTTCATTGGATAGAGATAAAAGGAATTGGTGATAAGCAATTGCTCGAAGACATCTGCAGGCAATTCGATATACATCCTTTAGAGATGGAAGATGTTACCAATGTTTATCAGCGGCCTAAGCATGAGGAACACGCTTCGCACTTATTTATAGTATCACGGATGTTATCACAAAACGCTGATAATATTTTGCAGAACGACCAGCTTTCCATTTTCTGCGGACTTAATTATGTGATTACCATACAAGATAAGTACGAAGATATTTTTGAGCCTTTGCGCAACCGTCTCCGCAGTGGACGAGGCATGATGCGCACCGGAGGTTCAGGTTATCTCACTTACGCAATTAATGATGCTATAGTTGACCATTATTTTCCCATACTTGAAAAAACAGGTGACCTGCTTGACGAATTAGAAGATGAGTTGCTGAGCAATGTTGCAAGACAGTCGTTACAAAAAATTCAGGACAATAAACGTGAATTAATTGTTTTCAGAAGGGCGGCTTTTGCCGAGCGTGATAAAATTAATGATATGCTTCGCACGAACAATGAATTTATAAATGACGAAACCAAGGTTTTTCTTAAAGATACTTATGACCATATTATACAAGTGCTCGACTTGGTTGATTCATACAAAGAGATTACAGCAAGTTTGATGGATATTTATTTATCGTCCATCAGCAACCGCTTAAACCAGGTGATGAAGGTAATGACAGTTTTCTCGGCCATATTTATGCCGCTTACTTTTATTGTTGGAATTTATGGAATGAATTTCGCGCGCGAAGATCCCGAAACCGGCAAATTCATGCCTTATAATATGCCTGAATTATACAGCCCGAACGGTTATATAATGACTATGAGCGTAATAATATTGGTAGTGATATTAGAGTTTTGGTACTTTATGCGAAAGGGTTGGCTTTTCAGAGATTAAAGATTTGCGAAAGACTATCAATAACGTTAAAATTTTGTTTTATGAGCCATTTGTAGAAAAATACTTACAAATAAGTTTTAAAAAAATTTTATTGAAACAAAAAAAAATCTTATCTATGCGCTCATTAGAATTAAAAAATACCATTAACCCTGATTATTTTACTCAAAAATATTACAATACAATTACGAATACCAGGCACCATTACGATTACCCACTGTTAAACTATTACCCCTAATACAAAGTTATCATTACCCCGTTTATTTAAATTCGTTTTAGGGATTACTTAATCCTCTTTTTAAATTATTTGGCTGTTTTTTTTTGCTGAATAAATTAGTAGAGCTTATCATTTGTTTTTAAAAATTCAATAATAACAAACTCAATGATATGATAAGAAAAGTATTCAAGCCTCCACTGCAGCCTTTAACCGGTTAGCAAATGCCTCGTGGTTTTGCAAGATAGAAGACATAAGAAATGCCTTGCACCTGTAGCAATTGTTTTAACATGCTGTTTGACCCGGTTAGTTTCAACTAACTTGTTTTTAAATCAGTAAAACCTTTACCAGGGCTTATCAAGAAAGCTCTGATTAATAAATAAAAACTCAATAGAAATTTAAATAATCATTACAAAATCCAAAAATTATGAATCAAACTCTTTACTTTAAAAAATTGTCCATGTGTACACGCTGGACTAAGAAATTAGTAGTGACCTGCTTACTTTCAATAAGTGGGCTATTTACAGTTCAGGCACAAACTATTTGGAATGCCGGCAGTTTAACTTTTACTGAAACTGTTAGCGGTCAGATGGACAACATTACAACTCAGACCCACTTAACACGGGTTACGGTACTTTACAACGCAGTATGCCAGACGGTTTCAGGCTCCCAGGGTTGTTTATATACAGGACCTTGCAACACTACATGGGCAGTAGGCACAATTGCTAACTGGAACACATTAACATACCAAAATTTTTATGTAGCAAATGGTTGCTTTCCAACAAACGGGCTTCCTAAGACCTATGTTTGCCATTTATTAGCAGAAAATATTTACCTGCAAATAACTTTTACATCATGGGCTTCGGGGGCTCCGGGCATGTCATATACCCGCACTACGGGACCTGCATGTCCGTTAAACGTTTTTCCGACAGCAACACCTTCAACTATATGTGCGGGAAGTTCTACTAACCTATCTGTTACATCAACCGGCAGTGTTGGTCCTGTTACCTATACATGGACACCTGGTGGCTTAACTGGTTCAACGGTAAGTGTTAGCCCTGCAACTTCTACAGTTTATACAGTAAGCGGAACAGATGGCAGTTGCACGGCAACTGCTACAGTAGCGGTTACTGTTAATTCAGCACCTAATTTAACTTCTGTTACTGCAAGCCCTGCTTCAGTTTGTTTTAATTCCAACTCTACGCTAACTGCTAATATTACAGGGCCTTCACTTACTTATTGTGCATCCACACATGCAAGTGGATGTTCGGGTGATCAGATAACGTTGGTTGTACTAAATACGCTTAATAACCCGACTTCGGGTTGCGGTGGTGTATCGCATCAAACCTTCTTTAATGGAGGGGGTGCACAGACCACTACTTTATCAAATTCAGGAAGTCCATATAACTTAACTCTTTCATTTGGTCCCGATGGTACGCAATACTTTGGTGCCTGGATTGACTATAATGAAGATGGTATATTTTCAACAGGTGAATTTTTAGGCGCTTCGGCCAATGCGGGTTCGAGTGGAACTATTGCTGTTTCATTTACTGTTCCTCCCGGCACTGTTAATGGAGTTAAACGCATGCGTGTAATTGGCGGAAATGACAGCCCTTTGACTTCTGCCCAAGCCTGTGGTGCTTCGTCAAGCAGCTTTGGTGAAACGCAGGATTACTTAGTAACTATTACCGGTGGTATTGCTCCTTACACTTTTGCGTGGTCACCTTCTACATTCCTCGTAAGTACTACAACGAATCCTGCCAGTGCCGTTGGAATTACGGCAAATACAACTTATACTGTTTTAGTTACTAATGTTAACGGCTGTACTGCAACAGGTACAGTA
This sequence comes from Bacteroidia bacterium, assembly GCA_039931675.1. Lineage (GTDB taxonomy): Bacteria > Bacteroidota > Bacteroidia > AKYH767-A > OLB10 > JAEUTH01. The sequence goes on from JBDTRM010000265.1 coordinate 20,942, forward strand.
TCGGTAACTACAAATCCGCTTGTTTGCGGCACACCAACAGTATCAAGTCCGGTGTGTAGCGGAACCAATTTTACAGTAACTGCAAATCCTTCAGGTGGCGGGCAGCCTTATGCAACATACACCTGGAGTAATGGCGCATCAACAGCAAGTTTTATTGATACCAAAACCGCAGGAAGTTATACCTATACGGTAACAGTTATGGATGCTTGTGGAAATACCTGTTCATCGAGTGTTACGGTTGTGGTTAATGCTACTCCGACAGCGTCAATAATACCCAATGGTGCAGTTACTGTTTGTACGAATAATTTGCCTCTCATTTTAACTGCAAGCACAAGCGGTGTGTCTCCAACATATTTATGGAAGAATAACGGAGTTGCTATTGCACCTCCTCAAACTAATTCAACCTTAAGCGTTACCACTGCCGGCAGCTATACAGTAGTAGTTACTGATGGAGTTTGTTCTGCTGAATCATCACCAACTGTAGTTACAGTTAATACTTCTGCTGCACCGCCATCAGTAAGTCCGACTACGATAGCAGTTTGTCAGAATGCAATATCAAGCCCAAGTTTTACAGGTAACTGCACGGCAACGGGTACACAAACGAGTACATCAAGCGGAGCAACTGGCTTGCCTATAACATGGACGAGCACTCAGGCAGCAACAAGTGCCACCCTTCCTGTGTCTGCATTTCCTGCCGGCTCAACAACTACCAATGTATCGGTAACAGTTAATATTAATCACACCTGGGGTGGCGATATCGTTATGACATTGCAGGCACCTAATGGCGGTCCTACATTAAATGTACTTAATGATCCAAATGATAATAACATTGATTTCGGAAGTGCATCAGGAGCCGGTCCATCTTTACCATATACTTTCAATGCAACTGGCGTGGCCTTGCCAACTTCAGGTGCTGTTGCTTCACCGGGTCCATATTTACCGGCAAGTTCATTTGCAGGTTACAATGGTTTTAACCCAAATGGTACATGGACACTTACAGTGTCTGACGGTGTGTCTGGTGATGGTGGTACGGTTGAGTTACTTAACATAACTATTACTGCAAACACTTTAGTTTCAGGTCCTGCCGATTGGTACAGTGTGCCAACAGGAGGTACTTTAATTACTTCGACATCATCATTTAATCCTATTACTGATGGAGGTGTTAACACTGCTATTCCGGGTAATTATAATTTCTATGCAGAATGTGTGGGTGGCAACGGATGTCCAAGCACCCGCACACCTGTAACATTTGTAGTAAATGCTGCACCTGTTTTAAATTGCGGTGGAACTAACGTAAGCTGCTTTGGTGGTTCTAATGGAGCAGCTTCTGTTTCAGCAACAGGCAATGGTCCATTCACATATTTATGGAGTAATGGCAATACCAATGGTACCATATCAGGCTTAACTGCCGGAATTTATTGCGTAACAGTTACTGATGCAAACGGATGTACGGCAAGCTGCTGTTATAACGTAACACAGCCAACTGCATTATCGGCATCTGCAGCAGCAACAAATGCAAGCTGCCCTTTATGTCCTGATGGAACTGTTAGTATTATATCAACTTCTGGCGGAACTACTCCTTATTCATTCACTAATTTAAGTGGCTTATTGCCAGGCAATTATTGTATAACAGTAACTGATGCAAACGGATGTACAACTTCTGCCTGTGCCACAGTGGGTGCGGCAGGATGTACCTTGACAGCTAATATGACATTAAACAACAATGTTTCCTGCTTTGGCTTAAGCAATGGTAGTGCAACTGTTACTCCATCAGGTAGTATAACCAACGGACCATACAGTTACTCATGGGATAATGGGAATACGAATGCTACAGCTAATAACCTTAATGCAGGTAATCATACAGTAATTCTTACTGATAATGGTACGGGCTGTGTTACGCAAGGGAATATAACTATTACTCAACCTGCTTTGTTAACTGCTAACTGCGGAGGTACAAACGTATCCTGCTTCGGTGGCAGCAATGGCAGCGCATCTGTGTCAGCCGGAGGCGGAACACCTCCTTATAGTTATTTATGGAGTACCTCCGCAGTTACTTCATCAATAGGTGGATTAGGCGCAGGTTCATATTGCGTAACAGTTACTGATGCTCACGGGTGTACAGCCACTTGCTGCTATACTGTTACTTCACCATCAGCCCCTCTTAATGCAACAGGAACTGTTACCAATGTATTATGTGCCGAAAGCCCTACAGGAGCTATTAATACTACTGTAACAGGTGGAACAGGTACTAAAACATTCTTATGGAGCACGGGCGCAACTACACAGAATCTAACAGGCGTTCCAAAAGGAACATACACTTTAACTGTTACCGATGCTAACGGATGTACAACTTCTTATACAAATTCAGTAGCTTGTACTGATAACATTGCTCCTTCATTCGGAACCAACACACCCGGTAATATCACAGTGCACATTACAAGTGTAAGTTTTGCTGATGAAGTAACATGGAACCTTAGAAATGCAGCCAACGTAATCATACTTAGTGGTGGCCCTTATGGAGGTGGTATCAACGTAACTGCGGGTCCTGTACCTTCGGTGGGCGGGCCATTTACATTAAACATGTTTGCAGGAACTAACTTTAATGATAATGATGCAACCTTCCAGGTAATTTGTAATGGTAATATTTTAGCTACAAGCTGTGTGCGTGGTGCATTCAGCGGACAGACTTGTGGTAATATTAATACGGGAGTGATTACAGGCATAGTTGGCTGTTCTACAAACAATTCAACATGCCCTGCGAATATTATAGTGAATAATACACCGGGACTATGCGGTGCAAATGTTTCATACACAGTGCCAACCGCAACCGACAACTGTTTATTTACAACTGTAAGCAATCATAACCCGGGCGATTTGTTCCCTTATGGCCCGTCAACTGTACTTTATACTGCAACAGATGGCTGCGGCAATGTGGGAACATGCTCATTTACTGTAACTGTAAATGATAATGAAGCTCCTGTGTTTAACTGCCCTACCAATAAAGTTACAGATTGCAATGGTGTAGGAACTTATGCAATAACTGCAACTGATAATTGCGGAACTGCAAATCTTACGCTTATAACAGGATTAGCAAGCGGTTCTACTTTCCCTGTTGGAGTTACAACAGTAACTTACAGTGCTAATGATGGGCATGGCAATACAAGTCAATGTACCTTTACTGTAACCCGTTATCCAACATTAACTGCTTTGTGCGGAGGAACAAACGTTTCTTGTAATGGTGGAAATAATGGTAATGCAAGCGTAACACCAGGAGGTGGCAACCCTCCATACTCTTATTTATGGGATGGTGGACAGGTAACTCAAACTGCCGTTGGACTGGTAGTAGGTATTTATTGTGTAACTGTTACTGATGCAAACGGATGTACTGCAACTTGTTGCTATACTGTAACAGAGCCGGCTCCATTAATAGTTCCTGAAACGCACACTAATGTAAGTTGTTTTGGAGGTAATAATGGTTCGATTACTGCCAATCCATCTGGCGGAACACCTGCTTACTCATATTCATGGAGTAATGGTGCAACTACTCAAACAACTACAGGCCTTACAGCAGGAACTTATACTTGCATTGTAACTGACAGCCATGGCTGTACCAATTTTGTTATAGTAACAGTTAGTCAGCCTCCGCAGTTATTCATTACTGAAACGCACGTTAATGTAAGTTGTAAATTCGGAAGTAATGGTTCAATTGATATTACACTTGCCGGTGGTACACCTCCATTCTCCTATATTTGGTCAAACGGCTCAACAACCGAAGACATAGGCAGTCTTAATGCTCTTGCGTATTTTGTAACAGTTACTCAAGGCAACGGTTGTACACAGGTATTCGGGATTAACGTAACTGAGCCAACTGCTATATCAGTAGTACCTGCAGTTACCAATCCTACTTCGGGTAATCCCACAGGCGGAGCTATTAATCTTACTGTAACAGGCGGTACACCCGGTTTCACTTATTTATGGAATAACGGTTCTACAAGTCAGAACCGGTCAAGTCTGAGTGCCGGTACCTATACGGTAGTAGTTACTGATGCCAATGGCTGTACGAAAACAGTAATAATCGTTTTAACGCTGCAATGTAACCTCAGTGCCGTAAACACAGTAATTCAAAATGCAAGTTGCTTTAAGAATAACGGAATTGTAACCGTTACGCCATCAGGAGGAACCTCTTATACTTATGCATGGCAAACCAGCCCTGTGCAAACTACCGCTACAGGAACAGGATTGGCTTATGGACTAAACAGTTATTGCATCATTACAGATGCAAGCGGCTGTACAAAAATTGATACTGTAGTGGTTCCGTTAACAACAAGCATTGGTTGTACATTAACAAGTCCAAACTTAGGTGGCGGTAAAAACATTTCTTGTAATGGCGGAAGTAATGGAAGCATTAATACATCTATAACCGGTGACCCGGGACCATTTACTTATTTATGGAGTAATGGAGCAACCACAGCAAACCTTACAGGCTTACCGGCAGGTGCATATACTTTAACTGTTACAACAGGAAGCGGAGGTTGTACTAACACTTCATTTATTACATTAACTCAGCCATCTGCAATAAATGCAACTACCTCAGGCGTAAACCCAAGCTGCGGTGGTAATAACGGATCGGCAACAGTGGCTGTAAGTGGCGGCACAGGTCCATATTCATATAGTTGGAATACCGTTCCAATCAGAACTACAGCTACCATTACAGGTTTAGCCGCAGGTGCTTACACTGTTACTGTTACTGATGCGAACGGATGTACCAAAAGCAAATCGGTAACATTAATAAACGCTGCAGGTCTTACAGTTACAGGTGTTGTAACCAATGCAAAATGTAATGGAACTGCAACCGGATCTATTGATATTACGCCAGCGGGCGGAACAGCTCCTTACACCTATTTATGGAGCACGGGTCATACAACCCAGGATCGTTTAAATGTACTTGCTGCCGGAACCTATACAGTTACTGTTACTGATAGCAAAGGTTGTACAGGACAGTTTTCGGCTACTATCACTCAGCCTGCAGTTATTACTGCAACGTCCACAAGCACAAACGTTTCATGTTTTGGTGGTAATAACGGAACTGCAAGTGTTACTCCATCAGGTGGAACACCCGGTTATACTTATTCATGGAATACTGTTCCTACTAAAACTACAGCAGCAGTTACCGGTTTAAAGAAAGGAACTTATACCTGTCTTATTACTGATAGCAAAGGTTGTGTGAAATCAGTTACTATAGTAATAACAGAGCCGTCTGCACTTTCTATTGCGATTTCGAAAACCAATGTAACTGTATTCGGAGGTAATAATGGAACTGCAACTGCAAATGTTGTTGGTGGTACTCCTCCTTATTCTTATTCATGGAGCACTGCACCTGTTCAAACAAATCAAACAGCTACAGGTTTAATTGCAGGAACCTATACTGTAACTGTTACTGATTCAAAAGGCTGTACTAAATCAGCAACTGTTACTATTACACAACCAAGTTCGCGTGCATTGGGTAATAGTCATACAGGCAATGATAATTACTCAGTGATTTACCCTAATCCATCATCAGGTTTCATTACGTTAACCTTTAATCAGGTTATTCAATCAAAAGTTTCGATTGAAATATACAACCTTACAGGTGAGCGCGTTTACACCAAAGAAGTTAAAGTGGAAAGCAACAGCAACTCCTTTAACCTTGACCTTTCACCATTAGCGAAAGGAGTTTATACGGTGAAATATCAAACCGGTGATAAGGATTGGATTGATAAATTGGTTATTCAATAATCTTTAAAAGTTAATTCAAAGAAAAAGGCTGTTCCGCAAGGGCAGCCTTTTTTATTTGTCATAGTTATCCTGCATCAATTGTACAACCTATAATTCGCTTTGTAATTTAGATTTCACTTCACCTGATGTTCAGCAGATTTTCAGAATTCATTCATGTTGTTTCAGAAATATTTGCACCGTTCAATCAGACAATTGAATCCCGTTAAACAGATCATAACAAGGTAAGACAGTTTTCAACGGGAACTGTCCCAACTTTACAAAATTAAAATAGTAAAATGAAAAAATTATTGGTTATCGCTGCTGCTGTAGCATTCACAGGTTCAACATTCGCTCAAAGCGCACCTGCAACACAAACAAAGTCAACTACAGCTCAAACTTCAAAAACTGCTGCGCCTGCAAAGACAACAACCGCTGCGCCTGCAAAGACTACTGCTGCTGCACCTGCTAAGACAGAAACAGCGTCTGCTAAGACAGATACTAAATCTGCAAAGCACACAACAAAGAAGTCTTCGAAGAAGCATACTACAGAAAAGAAAGCTGAAGCTGCTCCTGCACAGAAGTAATTTTAAAATTAAAGGGTTTAGGTTTTTATTAGTCCTGCTAAATTTTTGGCAGGACTTTTTTTGTGCTTAAAAATAGCAATTCCCTCTTTTAGAGAGATTCGTTTTCAAGTCAGTTTTAATACAAAGAATTATTCATTTGATTAATATTTTGAGATATGAGCGGTCAGCATTCCTGTTTTATTTTATTATATATTATCCATTTTCTACGGTAGTGTTTTTAACTACATTTGCGCCTCTCAAAAAAAACCATTTACAATGTCGTACGGAATATTTAACGTGCCTGTAGCTATAAACGAAGAAGTTTTAAGTTATGCCCCCGGAAGTAAAGAGCGCAAAACTTTGCATGAAACCATTGCACAAATGCGAAGCGAAGTAATTGATGTGCCCATGTACATTAACGGCAAAGCTGTAAGAACCGATAAAAAGAAGAAATTAAGTCCGCCACATGACCATCAACATGTTTTAGGTCATTATCATGAGGGCGATGCATCGCATGTAACTGCTGCTATAAATGCAGCGCTTGCGGCACGCGATAAATGGGCAAATATGGAATGGGAACAACGGTCGGCTATTTTTTTAAAGGCTGCTGATTTGTTATCAGGTCCTTATCGCGCAAAGATAAATGCTGCCACTATGTTAGGTCAATCAAAGAATGCTTACCAGGCCGAGATTGATGCTGCATGTGAGATGATTGATTTCCTTAGATTCAATGTGGAATATGCCCGACAGATTTACACACAGCAACCAATATCATCAAAGGGCGTTTGGAATCGCGTGGAATGGCGGCCTTTAGAAGGTTTTGTATTTGCATTAACACCATTTAATTTCACAGCAATATCGGGCAACCTGCCCTCATCGGTTGCCATGATGGGGAATACAGTTGTGTGGAAATGTGCCAACACTCAGGTATATGCTGCGCGTGTGCTGATGGAAATTTTTATGGAAGCAGGATTGCCTGATGGTGTTATCAATTTGGTTTTTGTACCCGGTAGTGTGGCCGGTGATGTTATTTTCTCGCATCCTGAATTTGCAGGCATTCACTTTACAGGTTCTACAGGGGTATTTCAGAATATATGGAAAAGTATTGGTGATAATATTCATAAGTATAAATCTTATCCGCGCATTGTTGGTGAAACAGGAGGCAAGGACTTTATCCTGATGCATGAGAGTGCAAATGTGGATGAAACTGTTACTGCATTATCACGCGGAGCATTTGAATATCAGGGCCAGAAATGTTCGGCTGCATCGCGTGCTTACATTCCTTCTAATAAATGGGAAGAAGTGAAATCGAAATTGCAACGCGATTTGAAATCGTTTAAGATGGGTGGGACTGAGGATTTCACAAATTTTATAAATGCTGTTATTGATGAGGCCTCATTTAACAAACTTGCCAAATATATTGATGATGCAAAAAAGAGTCCCGATGCAGAAATTATTGCAGGAGGAAATTATGATAAGACCAAAGGATATTTTATTGAGCCAACTATATTGCAGGCTAAGAAACCTGATTATATAACGATGTGTGAAGAGTTATTCGGACCTGTGCTTTCAATTTATGTTTATGATGAAAATAAATTTGACGAGGTTTTGGATATTGTTGATAAAACAGCCATTTATGCTTTGACGGGTGCTGTAATGGCAAAGGACCGCTACATAATTGAAAAGGTCACAAAGCGATTGGTGCATACTGCCGGTAATTTTTATATTAACGATAAATGCACAGGCGCGGTGGTGGGTCAGCAGCCGTTTGGTGGCGGACGTGCTTCGGGCACCAATGATAAGGCAGGTTCGATGATTAATTTATTGCGATGGGTTTCGCCACGCACTATTAAAGAAACGTTTGTTCCGGCTACGGATTATCGCTATCCGTTTCTTGCTGAATAACCGTTAGGGCAGTTCTAAAAATTCGTTTTTTTGGACACCTCACTCTTATCTCTCCAAGGGGAGAGAAGTCTAAAGGTGAATTTTTAGAACTGCCCGTTAATAAATAAACATAGCTTTTAAACAATCACTGCGAAATTTTTTAAACTTTGCAGCATTACAAATTTCCCCAGGATTAAATAACATTTTCACTCCACAATAAAAAAAATAAATATATTTACTGATAGAATCTCAGTTGAATCTTCGCATAATATCGTTATGAAGAAAATAAGATTAGACATTGTTGGTCTTTCATACAGCCAAACCCAAACCGGTGCTTATGCGCTGGTGCTTGCCGAGGCAGAAGGTAATCGCAGGCTGCCGATCATCATCGGAAATTTTGAAGCGCAAGCTATAGCAGTAATGCTCGAAAACATGATACCAACCCGCCCGCTTACACATGACCTTTTTAAAAATTTTGCCGATGCATTTCAGATTGATGTTTCTGAAGTACTAATTTATAATTTGAAAGAAGGAATATTTTATGCAAAAATGGTTTGCAGTGATGGCAATCAAACCATTGAAATAGATGCACGCACAAGTGATGCTGTTGCAATGGCTGTGAGATTTAATTGCCCTATTTATACTTTCGAAAGTATTTTATCTCAAGCGGGCGTTGCTTTAGATGAAACTGAAATACAGGAAGAAGAAAAAACAAAACCATCATCAAAAACTACAACAGAAAAGAAAAAAACTACTGCATCATCTTCTTCTCCCGCTTCCGAATTTTCAGGTCTTACAGTAGAACAATTGCAGGAATCGCTGACCCGCGCTTTAGAAGACGAAGCGTATGAAAGAGCATCGAGGATAAGGGATGAAATGAACAAGAGGAAGAAGTGATTTATGAACGAATTACAAATAACAAGGGAATCGTCATTGCGAGGAACGAAGCAATCTCCCGGATGTTACCACCATTTACAGATTGCTTCGTTCCTCGCAATGACGAATCAT
>JBDTRM010000266.1:0-65289 GCA_039931675.1 Bacteroidia bacterium
CTATGTAGAGAGGCTCTGCTTTCTCATACAGTCCCATATGCGAATAAAGAGCAGCCAGATTATTACATGATGTGGCGTATTCAGGATGTTCCTTTCCTAATACTTTTTCCCGTATTTGCCTTGCCTCTATGTAGAGAGGCTCTGCTTTCTCATACAGTCCCATATGCGAATAAAGAGCAGCAAGATTATTACATGATGTGGCGTATTCAGGATGTCCCTTTCCTAATGCCTGTTCCCATATTTGCTTTGCCTCTAAGTATAGCTGCTCTGCTTTCTCATATTGCCCGATGTTTGTATAAAGGTTAGCAAGATTATTACAGGAACTTAAATAATCAGAATGTTGCTTTCCCAATAATTTCGCTCGTATTTGCCTTGCCTCAAGTAATAATGGCTCAGCTTTCTCAAACTGCCCCATGTAATTGTAAGACAGACCAATATAATTACAGGAATATGCATAATCCAGATTTTCCTTTCCAAGAAGCTTTTCATGAATTTGCTTTGCTTTGGACAAAATTTGTTCTGCTTCTTTGTATTTCTTTCTACGGTAAAACAAAACACCAAGGCTATCACAGATCTGTGCATAAGTATTGGTACCCGCAGAGTCTATTTTCAATTTGATTAATTCTAAATAAAGCTCAGCTTCCTTATTGGTATTTTTATTATTCCCTTGTTCTTTAGACTGGCAATAGCAAAGAGTATTTAAACTCATGATGCAAATGAATAGGACGGAGGTAAATATATTTCTCATAAGAATAAGGTATTTGGCTGTTTGTTTGTATAAAAATTATCTTACTAAAACCCACGCAGCCCATTTATAAGGCTCGTTGCGAAACTTGTTTTTCATCACTTGTTGTGCATCGTAAAACGCATTGCTTATAGTTTTTTTTGCAAAAAGGTTTTTGTAAAACAGTTGCATGAATTCTGCTGTTTCTGCATCCGGTACTTTCCACAGACTCATGACTAAGTTTTGTGCACCTGCCATTTTAAAAGCCCGCTGCAATCCATACACTCCTTCACTGCCCTGTATATCTCCCAATGCAGTTTCGCAGGCAGAGAGCACCACTAATTTTGTATTTGGCAAGTACATATTTGATACTTCGTAAGCAGTAAGAATACCATCCTCTATACCTTCGATGGGTTTTCCACTCCATGCATTATTAGCCCCAGCAAAAAGAATCCCTGATCTGAATAAAGGATCATCAGATTGCTTAAAGACTTTGCCGCTTGTAAACTTTTGCGAAGTGTCTGTTTTGATATCCTTTGGATCAGGAAAGAAAAAGCCATGCGAAGCAATATGCAAAACTACAGGAGCGTTTTTTCCATCTAACGCTTTCATAGATTCTTCTGTTGCATTGATGCCCGAGAGAAGAGAAACAGTATAGTTGGATGAAGATTCATTTTTAATTCCGTTGATCTCTTCTTGTGTGCCGGGAAGTTCCTTCCATATTTCGCCTCGTGTAAGATCTGAAGGAAGCGAACGGCTATTATTATTCGCAATGGGATGGCTAATTACCATATTCTTTAAGGCAGTAGAATCAGCATCATAGTTAATGCCCCCATACAATTGTAATTTATCGGAAGCGCTTACATAATAAGGTTGCTGATCAGTAACAGAAGCAGTTGTTGCAAGTTGTACCAACTTATACTTGTCGCTTAAAACTTCTTTATTGCTTACAGGCAAGGCAGCAAAGGCAATTCTATGCAGCAAGCCTGCCGGAGCAAAATAAACTGTTTTAATGCCTTTTAACTCTTTCTCCAACGGCTTCCATATCAAATCATAAAGGGACTTATTTGCAGCGAGGTTACTATTCTCACCGCTACCGCTTTGGGTATATAACCAGTTAATACCTTCATTATTTGTTTTACTGCTATTGACAGATAATAAATCCGTTAGCTGCTTTTCATTAAAAAGACTGATAGTAGCAGGTAACAACATATCCTTTCTCAGCACAATTGCTATGTATAAAGTTGTATCCGTGTAACGTTTACTATTATAATATTGAAAAGACGCAAATTCAATTGACGCTTCATCAGCCTGTAATTTATTCTGAATATCTTTCCAATCTGCCTGTTGTTGTTGTTTTTTAAAGCTTGACGAAAGGCGAGTAAGTTCTTTCTCCAGTTGGTTTGCATTTTCTTCTATTTTAGCTACATCTTCCTTTCTTTCATTTATTGGTTTTGAATATAAAACCGAGAGATGTTTTTTTAAATTGATCCATTCATAATATTTATTACTTAATGTGGTATCATTTGAAGAAAGCAGTTGGTTTTTAACTGCCTGTGAAGAAGAAAGAATAAGATTACGATGAAATAGGGAGAGTGAATAAGGTTGTTCAGATTTTAGTTTCCCGGAAACATAAAAAGAGTATGGTATATCACCCTGACCCAATTTGTTTTTTATAAAAGCTGTTTTTTCTTTTTCATTAGTAAATAGAAAAATTGCTTTTAAGTTATAAGCCTTGACAAAAAATGATTCCTTAAACATTTCTTCCGCCTTTAATTGCTGATGCTTTAACCAATAAAGCCTTGCCAGATTAGCACACGATAATCCATAATCGAGATGTTGTTTTCCCAATACTGTCCCAAATATTTCTTTTGACTCAAGGATAAGCAGCTCTGCTTTCTGAAATTCATCCATCTCCAGATAAAGATCCGCAAGAATATAACAGGAACGTGCATAATCAGGATTTTCTATTCCTAAGGTCTTAGCTTTTATTTGTCTTGCTTGGATCAAAGCTGATTCCGCCTTCTTGTACTCCCCAATATGTCTGTAAAGATCAGCAAGATTAATACAGGATCCTGTATAGTACGGGTGCTCTTTACCAAATACTTTTTGTAATATTTGCTTTGACTCCAAGTATAGCGGCTCAGCTTTGTCATATTGCCCAATATCCTTGTAGAGATTAGCAAGATTATTACATGAAGCAGCGTAATCAGAATGCTCGCTCCCTAATACCTTTTTTCGTATTTGTATTGCCTCAATGTAAAGGGGTTCTGCTTTTGCATATTGGCCCATAGAATAATAAAGATTAGCTAGATTATCACATGAACTTGCATACTCACGATTTTCCTTTCCAAGCAGTTTTGCCCGTGTTTGTTTCGCCTCAATGTACAGCAATTCTGATTTTTCATACTGACCGAGTTCCATATAAACAAGAGCAAGATTATTACAGGACTTTGCATAATCAAGATGTTCTTTTCCATAAAACTTTTCACGTATTTGCTTTGCTTCTAAGTATAGCTTTTCTGCCCTATCATATTGGCCCATGTACCAGTAAAGACTTGCAAGATTATCACAGGAACCGGCATACTCTGGATGTTCTTTTCCAAATACCTTTTCAAGTATTTGCTTTGCTTCTAAGTATAGTGGCTCAGCTTTATCATACTTCACAGTGGCACGATAAAAATTAGCAAGATTAAGACACGATCTCGCATAGTCAGAATGCTCGTTACCATACACTTTTTCTCTAATTTTTTTTGCCTCAATATATAGTGGCTCGGCTTTCTCAAATTGCTCCATATTCTTGTAAAGAGCAGCCAGAAAATCGCATGAAGAAATATACTCAGGGTGTTCCCTTCCTATTACTTTTTCTTTTATCAGCTTTGCCTCAATATAAAATTTTTCCGCTTCTTTATATTGCCTTGTTTTGTAATACAAAACACCAAGGCTATCACATATCCCCGCATAAGTAATTGTAACTGCAGAGTCTTTTTTCAACTCTTCATTTGCTTTTGTATAGAACTCAATAGACTTGTCGTTATCTTTTTTGATGTTGTATGCATTTGCACTATCAACATATTGTTTCCAAAGTTGACTATATGCCTCGTTTAAACTCATTATGCAAATGAAAAAGATGATGATTGATAGATTTTTCATAAGTGAAATGGTATTTAGTTGTTTGTATATATTTTATCTTGGGAAAATCTAAGCGGATTATTTCCAGGCTGCAATAGCTTCTTTTTCGAACCCGTATTTCAATAAAAATGAAACATAACTTCTCCGTAAAGCACTATCATTCTCATTTGCTTTTATTAAAGCTGCATAGCGCTCAGAGGCAGCATTGATAAAAGCATTTTTTTCTAACTTTTCAATTTGCTGCAATTGTATTTCTATATTTTTATTACTGCTATCAGCAATTAGTTGATCTAATTGTTGCTTTTCGTCTTCAGGCGTGAGTATGTCAAACCAGATCGGAATTTCATCTTCACATCTTCCATCCTTACTGGTCACATTCCAAAAATATTTACCTGTCTTACCTTGCAGTATTTCATTAACAATTACAACCTGAATGGTATCTCTTACATTCATCGTTTTAAGCTCTTTTGCTTTATCATCATAAATAACAAATGAATAATCTGATGCAGGGCTTGTGTTGTGCCATTTGAAAATAATGGAGGCAGCAGATGTTTTTAAACCGTTTAATGGGAATATCTTGTTGTTGCATTCATCACCACCGCGAGAAACTCCAGCACGTATCCCTGCTACAAACATTTCAAAATCAGAATTCGGATTGACTAATTCATCAAATAAAAACTTAAAGTATTTACCGGTTGTTCCTTCGTTTTTTGTAAACCTTGCTTTAGCATTCACTTCACTAACTTTAAAAACCCCCGGTGTATTCAAAACCCAAAAATTGCCATCTTTATCCGATAGCGTAACATCAGTTCCTTTTTTAAGAGTAACTACATCGTTTTTATAAATTAACTGTTTTTGTTTTATAATAACCGGTTTTTTACCGGGTTTTGTCAAGGTAGCATCACCCATTACCAGATAAACATAATAATCAGGTAACACCTGGGCATAGCTTTGCAAACTAAGTGTTGTGAGTATCAGGATGAATAAGTGTCTCATGAGTTTTATTTATTTAAAGATTGTTTTATACATGTATTTTTTATGCAGCCTTACTGCTATCATCTTGTATATATCTAACAATTCAACACACAATGCCAATGCTATCATTATAGGCAATAGAGGAACCTTAACATGAAAACAGTCAAACACCTGCAGAAATAAATACAGTATTAAAAGAATGATAAGAAACTGCTGAAATAACAGCCAAATGTGTACGGGATGCTTTCGTTTTTTATGTTGAAGTAAAATAGAGTACAGAAATAAAAAAGTGATTATTCCGGCTAACAGGTAAGAAACAAATTCAGAAGTTTCACTGGCATACTCTCCACTCAATATCATAGAAAGAATATTGGCATGTATTACTATACCATACATATCAGGAAAACTTTTACCCGCAACCTGTTCATTCAATGGTGAAAAATGAAAGTCCTCCATAATCAATGGCACTTGTTTATCAAAATAACCTACAAGTACTATCTTTCCGGTCAGAATATCTCTCAATTGATTTGAACCATCACTATAGAGTAATTCTTCTTTCGATAGGCTGGTATAGTTTTCAAGATTTCCGGTGTAATTAATAATCTCCCATTTTCGGTTTCGCCTTTTCAGTTCATTAAATTTTTCAGGTGCGAACCTTTCCGCAATAACTGAAGTAAATGCAGGATAAATAGAGTCACCTGCTTTAAGAAAGGGAAGATAATTTCTAGCCACAGCAAATTGATTTCCCTGAATGTTGGTATATCCGAAATGATAATGGTGATCATTGTCCTCAAAAAAATTATGAGTAAAGGCTGGCTGATCCAAGGAGGAGTTCATATCTAATTCTGAAGCAAGAATTATATTCCCGTATTGGCTGATTTCATGAAGTAATTTAATGTTCTCGAGGGAATCTCTTTGCTCCTTAAACACCGCATCAATACCAATTACGGCAGGCGTGTACTTTTCAATTATTCTTATTTGGTCAGCAATTGCATTTCTCTTGTCTGCAACCTGCACTAATATTATATTGCTATCTCTTTTTGAGTTCTCCAAATGCTTGCCGGAATAATAGAGATCATATATGTCAAAACCGAGAAAACCCTGCCGGATTGGTTTGGCAAATTCAAACTTAAAAGGAATAAAGCTTATGCAGAATGTTATAATAAGCACCATTGTGGTGGCTACAAGACTTTCTTTCATGAGATCCTTCATGGGTTGTATTGGAGTGTTCGGTTTAAAACAGTTCAAATATAAATAAAAATGAATACAGCTAATTTAATTTTAGGATGAATTTATTAGTTCTTTTTTCGATTCAGTAATAACGATAAAATCGATATAACGTTAACTGTAATCCTAACTATTGGGGTTAGTTAAAATAAGATTGAGAGATGGGTAATTGGAATCGGTTTTTAAGGCCCGAATTCAATTGCCACAACAAGGCGAGGAGCTCCTTTAACTTTTTTACAATTCGATTTTGGCAACAAGCTCTTTTTCGTTCAGATACTTTATCACACTTTCCCAATCGGGAAACTTGTCTGAACCAAAATGAATAAACTCACCTTTAAATTTATCTGAACCATTATGTTTATCACGGTCATCAATCAGGTAATCTCCCTCATTAAGGTGTTTGTTGTGCGATAAAATTAATCTCTTATAAGCTTCTTTTCCTAAATATTTTTTTACCCATATCAATTTATCATGCCAGGCAGTTGGGTTCTCCCATGGGGCTGTAGAAAGAATATAAGTATCAAATCTGTCTGCAAGTTTCCTATAGCTTTCAATGGCATCTTCCATAGGTTTCATCAGTGAAAAAATATGAGGTACTTCATCCAGTCGTTCCGCATATTGCTTTTGAATTTCTTCGGATAATTGATTTATCCCTGATTGAAAATCAACCAAGACATTATCCATATCCACATAAACTATTTTCTTTTTCATAATTCAATTTGCTTTTTTCACTTTTTCCACTTCTTCTCCCCACAGCCTCCGGCTGGTAGTTAACACAGGTTTGAGCTTTTGATATATGCTTTTCTTAATATATACCTAAGTTGATTAATATTTAACAATTGTTTTTTTCATTTAATGTTTTGTTGGAATGATACACAAAGAAAAAAGGAATTTGTGCTTTAGCAAAACGCATTAAGAATTTAACCCGTTTAAAAGAATTTGTTTCTATCTCAGCACAGCAGGATTGGCACTAAGCCAGGAGACTAAAGCAAGCTACTCTGCAGTGGGGGGAAAGCAAAGATTACATCCCATTTCACTTCGCTCTCAAAATCAATAAGAAATCTTCGCATTTGGCAAAACCAATTTAAGGTTTTCAATTTGAAGCACTGGAATTTGCGGATTCCCACCTAAATAAATTGTTTTCAGGTTAGGAAGGTTCATCAGTACATCAATATTTTGCAAATTTGTGCATTGTCTTAAATCCAGAGAATTCAACGCTTTAAGTGCTTTTAATGCATTTATATTTTGTAATTTTAAACATGCCATTAATGATAAAGTAGATAGAGCATTGAGTTCTTGCAAATTATCTATATTTTGCAATTCATCGCTATATGCTAAATGCAAATTAGTTAGTTGTTTAAGCCGCTTTAACCCATCAATATTTGACAACTTTTTACAGCCTAATAATTCTAAATGATTTAGGTTTATTAATTCATCCAACCCATCTAGACTTTCCAAATGTTCAGCGAAATACAATTCCAAATCAGTTAGAGATCCTAATCGCCTTAGCGTAGTTAAATCTTTAAGGTTCTCACAATTATATAAAGTTAAATTTGTTAATGAAGTTAGGTTTCTTAAAAAATTGATATTTTTAATCTCCCTTTGTTTTATTTGTAATTTTGATAGAAGCGAAAGTTTTTTAATGGGGTCAAAATTTTGGATTTCTCCACAATCTTCTAAGTATAAACTACTCAGGTGAGTAAGGTCCTCCAACCCATTTACATTTTTTAAACTTAAACAATAAGTTAAACTTAACTTTTCTAAAGTTGAAAACCCTCTCAAGTCATCTAAATTAGTGATCCTACTACTATTAGAAATAGAAATGCATTTCAATGACTTTAAAGTATTAATTTTATCAAGCTTACTCATTTGATGAATGGTGTCATAATAATCAAAATTAATTTTTAAGGTATCCGGCTGTAAAGCAAAGAAGGAAGGAACTAGACTCTGAAATAAACTGTCAGAAAGAAGTTGGATGTCACTTGAACTTATTGTTTTTGTTTGCTCATTCCAAAGCAATCCAGCTCTATTAATTTCTTTAATGGCTTTGGTTTTTTCCCAATTATCAATATTTGTATAATAAGAAGCGCTGAACAATAAAAGAACACAAATCAAACCAGGTGCGATCCATGGTGTTGTTTTTTGCAACAATGTTTTGCTAATGCCATATACTACTTTTTCTAATTGAAGGGCAATGAAGTCGTGAGCAATTTGCCATTTTCTATTTCCCTGGGAAATTTCCATTGAATCAAGGCACCGCACTAATCCATGATGTTGCATAATCATCATTTGATTATCTAATTGTGAAATGGTCAAACTTGAATTTTTACTCAATTGGCTAATTGTTCTAGGTTTAGCTGTATTGAAGTCCGTGAGCATCCCTTTAATTATTGTTGCCCTTTCCATTCTCAATTCTTTACCTAAAGATTGAAGAATGTATTGCTTTATTAAATTTCCCTTCTGTTTTAGAGGATATTCTTTACTAATCATCTGCTGTAAAATAATTCCTAAAAGGTTGAGTACTATTGGACGAAGTGTTATAGGAGAATCAATAGAGGCTGCTTCCTTAAGAATACGATTTAACTGAAGATCAGGTATATCTAATCCTGGACAGCTTTTCAAAAATTTGGATGCCTGTTTAAAAGTAAAAAGTTTTACTTCTTTGAAGTTTATATGTTCAATTCGTGCCGGTAGGTGAAGTTGATCAATCAGCTGCTGAAAATCATCTCGATATGATAAAAGAATCTGAATTCCTTTAGGTGGATTTTTGATGAAATTGTTGAAAAAAATTTCTAACTCTTTTATTTCTTCTATTCCTTTGCTTGGTTTAGATGCTTCAGATTGATTTCTGATTAAGAAAAATTCCTCAAATTGATCGAGCACAATCAATATTCTCTCATCAGGAAAAAGCATTTTGCTCGCTTCGTTAATTAAATCGTTTACAGTCTCTGCATTAATTGCTGTTTTGGTATTTTCTTCATTTTTTAATTTTTCATACAAAATATTTAAGGGATCATGGTAACTTCGCAAAAAATAAACACGTGTTTTTTGTTGTTTTTGTTTTTCTAACTGTGGTATTAAATATGCTCTTATTAGTGAGGACTTACCCGCACCGGATGGGCCTGTTAAATAAAGAACAGGGGCTCTGGACTGTCTAAGCCATTCTACATATTGTTCATAACCAGCTACGAAAAAATTATACTTATCATCAATCCGTGGGGTAGTTGTAAAATACTGTCCGTCTGGTATGCCAGTTGGCCTAAAATCAAGTTCCTTCTTTGCTTTTAGGGCAGGTCTTAACGTGAAAAAATAAACTGAAATAATTGCAAAAATTACTACAGTCGTGATAATCCATTTGAGGTAGTATAGGTCTTGAGGTATTTTTGAAACATAATAGTATAAGTATAGTATTGCAGCAATAAGCATTGCAAACATTAATATGTATTCCTTCACCAGGTAAAGGAATCCAATATAGATATTCTTATTTTCTGACACGTCCTTGTAATTGTTCTGTTATATTGTTAATCCCAAAATGCTAAGTGGAAAATTATCACTTGCATTTTTTTTTGAAACTTTACTTTTCCAATTGTCGCCTAAAATTGTTATTAGCCAAACTCTCTATTGTTTTTAAAAATAACTGATTATAAGTTCGAAAAACAAGAGTGTATTTTGTGACCTCTAACTCATAGATTTTCAAATATCTTATGAAGTTAATCTATTTAAACATTCAAATTACCGCACGATTTTTTCAGGACTGAATCAATAAATCAAACCTTTCTTTAGTTTTTTAATTTGTATTTCAGGCACAGCAGTTCCTATTACAAATACTTCTTTCAAATTAGGAAGCCTCATCAACGCATCAATATTTTCTAAGTTTTTACACATCCCTAACTCTAAATCTGTTAAGGCTGTAAGTCCTTTTAATCCATCTATATTTTTTAATTGTCCGCAATCATTTAAATCCAAATGAGTCAAAGATTTCATAGCTTTCAACCCATCTACATTTTGCAACTCATCACATTCGGATAATTGTAAATCAGTTAAATTGATAAGTTCTTTTAACGCATCAACATTTTGTAACTGATCGGCACCTAAATCCAAACTAGTCAAATTGGTTAGTGCTTTTAATGGTCCAAAATCTTTTAATACCCAACAAGAACTTATTTCCAGATAACTCAAAGTAGTTAATTCTTTTATTCCATCTATATTTTCCAATTTGTTGCAATTTCGCAACTCTAAATAAGTCAAAGTGTTGCATTGCTCTAAAGCATTAATATTTATCAAATTATAGCAACCTGCTAAAAACAAATATCTCAAAGCTTTCAATCCTTTCAAGGGATCAAAACTTTTCAAATTTTTACAATTATTAATTTTCAAATTAGTTAACGTAGTTAGAGTTTTTAAGGCTTCAATATTTTGTAGGTTATTAACCTCATCTAAATTTAACCTTGTCAAGGTTGTAAGACCTTTTAAACCATCTAAATTTGAAATTTTATCATTGTTAGAAACGTAAATGCATTTCAATGATTTTACTTTGTTTAATCCATTAAGATGACTAATTTGGTGGACAGTATCTTCATGTAAGAAATTTAATTTTAATGAATCTGGTTGTAATATAAACAAGTCAGAAATGAGACCTTGAAATAAACTATCAGTGAGTAATTGGACATTACTTATGCTTATTGTTTTTGTTTGCGTATTCCAAAGCAAACCAGCTTTATTAATATTTTCAATTGCTTTTTTCTCTTCCCAATTTTGAATATTTGCATAGTAAGTAGCGCTGAAAAATAAAAGAACGCAAATCAGAGCTGGAGCAATCCATGGCGTTAATTTTTGCCAAAATGTCTTTCTGATGCCATGTACTACTTTCTCTAATTGTAAGGCAATGAAATCATGAGCAATTTGCCATTTTCTATTGCTTTGAGAAGTTTCATTTGGATTAAGGCACCTTACTAATCCATGACGTTGCATAATAATCATTTGATTATCAAGTTGAGATATAGTAAGACTAGAGTTTTTGCACAATTCACTTATGCTACTAGGCCTTGCAGTGCTAAAGTCAGTGAGCATGGCTTTAATGATTGATGCGCGTTCCAACCTTAATTCTTTGCCTAAACATTCCACAATATAACGCTTAATAAGCTTTTCTCCGCGGTTAGGTAAAGATTGATATCCTAGCATTCTTTGCAAGATAATTCCTAAAAAATTAAGCACAATTGGACGTATTGTTACTGGCGTATCAATGGAGGCGGCCTCCTTCAAAATTCGACTTAATTGTAATTGGGGTATCTCTAATCCAGGACATTCCTTAATAAATTTTTCTGCCCATACAAAAGTTAATGGGTTTAATTGCTTAAAATTAATATCTTCAGTTCGTGCCGGCAGTTGAAGTTGGTCAATCAGCTGTTGAAAATCGCTTCGGTATGATAAAAGAATTTGTATTCCTTCGGGAGGGTTATTAAGAAATCTCTGGAAAAAACTCTCTATTTCTTTTATTTCCTTTAGCTCTAATCTATTCTCTAAATCTTCCGGATGGTTATGAAGTAAGAAGAATTCTTCAAATTGATCAAGTATAACCAGTATCCGTTCCCCCGCAGAAAGCATTTTGCTTGCCTGAAGAAATACATTATACACAATTTCTTCCGTAATTAATGGGTTTGTATCATCTCCAATTTGCAATTCTTCATATAGAGTTTTTAAGGGATCATGGTAACTTCTTATAGGATAAACATTTGTTAACGGATGCTTAGATTTTTGTAATTGCGGTGAGATGTATGCGTTAATAAGAGAAGACTTACCAGAACCAGAAGATCCGGTTAAGTATAGAATAGGTTCTTTAGTTTGTTTTAACCATTCTAAGTATTGCTCGTAACCAGAGGCAAAAAAATTATATTTATCATCAATACGAGGAGAGGTTGTAAAATACTGTTCATCTGGCTCACCCTTTGGCCTGAGATTAAGCTCTTTCTTTTTTATTAAAGCTGGTCTCAATGTAAAAAAATAAGCTGAAAAAATGGTAAGAATAACTATCACTGAGACAATCCATTTAAGATAGAATAAATCATCGGGTATTTCTGCTACATAATTGGACAAGTATAATATTGCTGCAATAAGCATTGCAAAAATTAATATATACTCCTTTAGCTCGGATAGGAATCCAATATAGATATTCTTTTTTTCTGACATGTGTTATAGTGTCAAATATTCTTTTCAAATTATTCCACAATTTTCTTGTTGTTATTTAGCAATTGAATCTGTTCTTGTAGAATTCAAACTTTTAAAACTATCTAATGTTCCTGATCTATCTTTTGTGCAGTACAAGATCAAATGAATGTTTTATTTGCTTATTTACTGTTCAATGCCGCTACAATTGTTTTAAAATTCAATAACCCTGCTTCTAAGTTTTCAATTATTTCCATTGCCAAAATATCAGGGTCTGGTAAATTGTCTAAGTCGGCTAAAGAGCTGTCTTTAAGCCAGGTTATATCTAATGATGTTTTGTCTCTGGAAATTAATTCATCATAATCGAATTTTCTCCAGCGACCTTCAGTATTTGATACTGACCATGTTTCCTTTCGCTTGTGCCTGTTTTTAGGATTGTAACAGGCAATGAAATCCTGAAGGCTTTCAGCATTCAAAGGGTTTTTCTTTAGTGTGTGGTGTACGTTAGTTCTGTAATCATATACCCAAACTTCTTTCGTCCAAACATTTTTACTTGCTGGTTTACTATCGAAGAACAAAACATTTGCTTTAACTCCATTTGCGTAAAAAATTCCAGTTGGTAAACGAAGTATTGTGTGCAGGTCGGTTTTTTGTAAAAGTGCTTGTCTTACTTTTTCACCAACACCCCCTTCAAATAAAACATTATCAGGTAAAACAACAGCAGCCTTGCCTGTTGTGTTAAGCATGGACATAATGTGTTGCAGAAAGTTAAGTTGCTTGTTACTTGTAGTCACAATGAAATCCTGGCGATTGTAGATTAAATCATCTTTTTCTTCTTCACCATCTTCGTTAGTAATGGTCATGCTACTTTTCTTGCCAAACGGAGGATTAGCTAGCACGTAATCAAAGGTTGTTTTAGGAGTTGACAGTAAGGCATCCTCCGGTGAAATGAAACTTTCTTTTGCACTAATATCTCCTATGCCATGCAAGAAAAGATTCATTAGGCAAAGTCTTCTTGTGTTGGCAACAATTTCGTTTCCGAAAAAGGTATTTGATTTTAAAAACTCTCTTTCTGATTTATCTAAATCCTGCCTGGCAATAAAATCATAAGAACCTAAGAAGAATCCACCGGTGCCGCAGGCCGGGTCTCCAATAGTTTTCTTAGGTTCAGGCCTTACACATGCTACCATGGCTGCTATTAATTCTCTTGGTGTGAAGTATTGCCCTGCACCACTCTTGGTATCTTCAGCATTCTTTTTTAAAATGCCTTCATAAATATCTCCTTTGTCCTTAACTCCCATGCCCACCCAATTTTCAGCGCCAATAAGTTGGATCAATTTATAGAGTTTGGCAGGGTCTTGAATTTTATTTTGGCTTTTGGTAAATATCTGACCCAGAATCCCTTTTTCTTTTCCAAGTGACCTTAGAATTTTATTATAATGGCGTTCTAATTCATCACCACTTTTATCAACCAGACTTTCCCAATTTAGTTCTTTAGGTATATTGATGTCTTTACGTTTGTGAGGTGGTTTTGAATATTCATCTGCCATTTTTAGAAACAGTAAATAGGTTAACTGCTCTAAATAATCTCCATAACTAACGCCATCATCACGAAGGGTGTTACAGAAATTCCAAATTTTTTGAACTATTGTGCTTGTCATAAATTTTAATTGGAAAGAGAGGGGATCAGATTAGGTAACCATTTGTTGTATATATCTCGCTTTTCGTGAGAGAAAATACAAGCCCATGCAACTTTTGAAAAAGGCGCGCTCGGAGAAGTCAATTCTTTGAGTCTAATACACGCCTTATTCAGAATTAATCTTTTAGCTTGTGCGTTTACTGGTTTTATAAGTTGTTTATTATATTCATATAACTCACCTTCGCACAGTCGCCATATTTCGGTTCTTTGATGTTTAAGTTGTTCCAAGTCTAAATGAAATAACTCTATGGAAATTTCAGCTCTGAATTTATCATCCTCAGGGGCATTACCAAATACAATGGTGGAGCCATCTTTATCAAAAGAAATCAAGGTGGTATCGTATAATAGAAGAGGGTCTAGCAATAACGGAACTTCGACATCTAAATTATCGTTTGGTGGCTCTGTGCAATAAGAACCTCCGGTCAAGTCTAAAGGAAAATAGTCGCCTTTCCCATTAACTTCTTCCCCTTCTGAAAATCTGTCACTTCTTCGCATATTGACTAAGGAACCCACTAACCTATAATTTCTCCAGTTGTAAGCCAACCACCAGTAACCGTTTGTATTAATAACTTGCCCATTGTATATATTAGATAGTTCGTTGTTTTCCTCGGACACGTTAATATCATTTAGCTTATATTTATATTGCTTAGATCTATTTTTAGGTCGAAAGTGATCTATAACAAATTCACCAGCACCAATTGGGGCCTCGGAATACCAGCACTTTCTGTGTGATAAGCTATACATTATATTTTGAAGAATGTTCCAATCTGTATTTGTTCTAATAAACATCTTACGCTCTTCTGTCGTCATTGCTTGCATCTGTAGAAGATATTCCCGTTCGAGCTGCTTAAATTGTTGAACCTCTTCAGTATTTGCTATTGCTTCTATGTTTATATGTCTCATTTATTCGCCTTTTTCTCTCATTATTTCATCTGCAACTTCCTTTGAAATTCTTTGAAGTTCCTCCTCCTCTTCTTTTGTAAGAATTGATTTTTGAAATATTTCATGACGACTCGTTAACTCGAGGTATTGATTATACCTCGAATCAAGTGTTACATCATAAAATCCCACATTTTCTAACTGATCAACAAGTAAATTATATTCTTCTATTTCATCTGGTTTTATTTTATCTGAATTTAAGATAGTTTGCAAGTATCGCTTACGGTTAAGATTATCTTCAACCTCTTTACTCATGATTGACGGAAGTCCAAATAATTCACTCGTTAAAATGCCAGAAACACTTCTTGCTTTAGGGTCAATTTCTGGCTGTTCAACTTTTATTTTACCTTCTTTAGTTGTTCGGAAAATTCTCACTTCTTCTTTTTTCAATCCACCAATTACTAAAGGGTCATGAGTATTTAAAATGATTTGGGTGGATGCGGGTCGTTGAACGACTTTATCCAAAAATTCCAGATAACGCCATTTCCAAATGGGATTTAAGTGCGTATCAGGCTCGTCTAATAAAATTAATGAATCTTCTTCTTTTGTAAATTTTAATAATCCCAACACCGTTAGGAGTTGTTGCTCTCCTTCACTCAATTCTTTGAAAGTGATGCTTCCGTCAACATTGGTCTTTTTTACTTTAATGCGAACCTCTGAAATTAATTTTGATATATAAGTACTTTCTAACGCTTTGAATAAAGCAGTATTACTGGTGTAAGTATTAGCAAGCTCTTTTAATTTATCTTTTCCTTTTAGATAAAGATAAAGTTGATCTTGGGAGTCATACTCATCAAAATCAACTTGAACATCTTTATGGAAATAGATTGGAGCCAATGACAATTTCCATAGTTTATCAAGAAAGGGACGAACTAATCCTTTCGCTGTCCAAAAGATATCATCCGGGTTATCTTTAATTTTACTCTTAGCCCATCCAGGCATTTTTAATACGAATAAAATTGATTCAATATCTTTTATATTCAAAACTTCATTTAGAAATTGAATACTTTCCTTTTCTTCATCTTCATGGGTAAAGTATGCCAAAAGCACAAAATATGAATGTACCAATTGAACGTAAAATAGCTTTCTTAAAGAATCCAATTCTGTTTCTTGAAAATCGTCACTAGTGATTCTTTTATAAAAATTATGTTGATGCTGCCAAAAGTGTTCCTTGAGTTTATTGCTTAACCCTGAGTAATAAGTGAAAACGTATTTAGGCTGATATTGTGTTTTATTTGCCTCCGAGAAAAAAGACTTAAAGGTTTTAATTGGTTCACCATTTACTATAATATTGTACTCCCTTTTTTTTGTTTTTTTATTTTCTGAAATAGCAACATCTATTTTGTTATCTCCAATACTGTAAATAATATTGTAATCGAATTCGGGGAGTACTCTTTTATTTTCTGTACTCAAATCAAGATATTTGAAAATCAGAATCAATGCTTCAATGAAATTCGATTTGCCTGTAGCGTTTTGCCCAAGTAAAACGGTTTTCATTTCCTTTTCGTCAAGGTCAATGCTAAACTGCTTTAAGTTCTTGTAGTCTTCAATGTAAACCTTATCTATCCTCATTTGGGTTCAACAATTTTTAAACGTGATTCCTTTCCGATTCTTGGTTCCTCTTCCTCAATTTCTCCATTTTCGATAAGTTTTTTCAACTCACTATAAAATGCATCAATATCATTTTTATATATTGATGATTCCCATAGTTTTTTAGCTGAAACAGGTTCCTCGCTTTCTTTAATTATTTCTATGATGCGTTTTAATTCTTCTGCCATCTTTCTTGCTTTTATATGAAGTGGTTTCTCTGTTTTTTTTCTTTCTTTTTCAGCATTTAAATATTCTTCTCTTTCTTTTTTTATTCTTTCAAGCAATGCACTTGCCGGTCCATCATTGGGGTCCTGCTCAACCAATTTTCCTTGAAAAGCTTTTTGAAGAAGTCCTTGTCTTAAATTTTCAGAGTGTAATATGTTTTGATTTATAGTTTCTTCCATTTTGTCAGAGTTTGAAAACTTTAGTTCCATATCAATCACAATAAGTTCTTGCTCTTCAATTGAGCAGATTGCAAAAACAAGACTTTCAAATTTCGATTTATTTAAAATCGGGAGTGTTGTTGCAACTGCGTTAGATATTATCTGGTCTTGAAAGAATTGACCAATTGATTGGAAATAAATGAAATTAGGATTGAAGATTTCATGAGGAATTATTGCATTTATTTGTTGGTTACTTGCACCTGCAACTCTTATAATGCCAGTTTTCCCTATTGTAGCACCGATTGATGTAACAAGAATCGAATTTACAGGAAGCAATCTCGCTTGCCTAATTCCACTCTCAGTTAAATATTCTTTTGCATTTCGAACATTGAACCCTTCATTTAACTCAGTTGGTTTATAAAACGGATATTTGTCACCATAGTATTCAGGTTTTACTTTTGAAGGTGTTGTGCCTGTTTCAATTTCTCCTAATGAAGAAACTTTAACCCATGTCCAACCTTCGGGTAATAGTGGTAAGCCTCGAATATCGCCATTTGACAACGTTATTATTCCCCTTTGTTCTTTTGGCTTTTCCTTTCTTATTCCAGTTTTGTATTCCGTTAGTTGCTTTTCGTATCGCTCTTTTCTATATGCTCTGATTTCATTAACCAAATCATCAGGAGTTTTCAGTTTCTTTTGTTTGCTTCTCCATTCTTCAGTCAATTTCCCTTCAAAAGCATGCTTCAAAATTGATTGCTTGTAAACCTTCAACTGCTCCGAAGACACTTGTAATTGCTCTTTCCCTTTTTCAAGTTCGCTCAGTAATTCATCTAATTTCAGTACAATTCGATTTTGTTCGTTTATTGGGGGAACTGGAAACTCAATTAATGATAGGTTACCTCTTGAAATTCTCTTTCGTGTTGTTCCACTTTGAAGAGCTTCAATTTTGTTTCGAATTAGCGGGCTATTAATAAAGTAGTTTAATAACTTGTTGTTTATACTATCTTCTCCAGTTCTAATAATAGCAACATCAACAGCCGTTACGAACTTACTTTCACCTTTTAAAGGAAATAAACAAGCTCTTCCAATTGGGTCAGGCATCCTGGCAACTAGAATATCTCCTTCAACCAAAAATGTGCAACCAATTTCATTGGCTCTTTTTAACGTCAAAAACCTACTTGACTTATCTCTAAAGCTACCATCCCCTATGTCTGCAAGTTGAATCAAACGAACTTCCCCGTTCGGGTCTTGGTCTTTGCTTTCTATCCAATCACCATCTACAAAAACTCCATTAGCCGAAATCATTTCGGCAATAGTTGCTTTTGCCCAACCTTGCGGTAATTCTATATTTAGTAGTATATCTTTATCCATTTTAAGCCGCTAAAGCTTCGTTTAATTCGTTAATAATTTCTTCCGTTTGTTCCCCAAACAAGTTCCACATTTTGGTTAAGCCACCATTAGCAATAAAGGGGCTAAGATCAAAATCATCCCGATCAATATGAAAGCTATTGGCAACATAGTCCTTTATCATCCTCAGCCATTGCATTTGTTCTTCTGTAAATTTTAAGGTTCCTGCTTGTTTTCTAAACACCCAATCCTGAAAGTTTTTATCCACTGTTTTATCAAATGCAGTAAGGTTGCTATCAATACCGCTTACTTTTCTGATCAAAGAAACCAAAGCAATCAATTCATTTTTAGCTGAGCCGTTGGTTTGTCCTAATTGCTCATAAGCCCGCCACACATGTAATGGAGCTAACAAAGGTTTTTCAGTTTTTAATTTTTCATATACATCTTTAATAATTTTATACGTCAATTCTCTTCTTCGATAGGGCTGACTATAAAAAATTTGCAGGGCTGTGATTTCGTCTTTATGATTTTCAATCCATGCCGTAAAATCCTGTATAAGAGTTAAAGCTTTATCCGTATTGTCTTTATCCCAACCAACATTTAATAATGTATCAGGATTAATATGGTCAATAATCTGTGAATGAACTTTTCGTACATTTTCAATGTATTCATTCAATTCGCCATTAAAGATTGAAGCTGCTTTCTCTTGTAATGCAGTTGATAACTTATTATATTTTTCATCTTTCAATGCAGGTGCCTCGCCTGCATATTCTCTATCAATTTGCAAGCGTATATCCTGTAAGGTATCCGGGTCGTATGCATTCAATAATTCTTTTACTACTTGTGAAATTTGTTTACCGCATGCTTTCACCTGAAAAACTTCTTTCTCCTTTTCAGTAATTTGCTTTTCAATTCTTGCCAGCCTGCCTGCAAGAGTAGTAAATAAATCTTCGTCCCTAGCTCCAATGGCAATTGCTGCTAATAAGTCTTTTAGTGGCTCTCCTGGTTTTTTCTCTAATGGCCTGCTATCCGTTTTTAAACTTTTAGTAACACCTATTGCGTCAACAATTACAAAATGGTCTTTTGTAAATTTTGCATTTGGAGTTACTTTTTTGAGTGTTTCTAAGTCAATAGTTCGGGTACCACGACCTTTCATTTGTTCAAAATAATTACGACTTTTTACATCCCGCATAAATACCAAACATTCCAATGGTTTTACATCTGTTCCTGTTGCAATCATATCAACGGTAACTGCAATTCTAGGCATGTAGTCATTTCTGAATTGTGCCAGCGTGCCTTTCGGGTCTTCTGTGTTGTAAGTAATTTTTTTGCAGAACCTGTTTTCTTCTGCAAATTCTTCCCTTACAATTTGAATGATGTCATCAGCATGGGAATCAGTTTTTGCAAAAATTAAAGTCTTAGGCACTTCAAATACTCCTAGTTCATCAAAACGGTCAGGAAACATTTCAGAGAAGTGCTCTTTGAAAGTTTTTATTATCAGCCTAATTTGATTTGGGCTGACAACCTCATCATCCAATTTTTTATTGCTGTATATTTTATCTTCATCTAATTGTTCCCACCGTCTTCTTCTTGTCAGTTTTTCTCGATGATCAACAAATTCACCCTTCCAAAGAGCAGTGCCTTTTTTAGAAATTTCAGTTTCTATCTGGTAAACATTATATCCTACGTTTACACCATCAGCTACTGCTTGCTCATGGGTATATTCACTCACAACATTTTGATTGAAGAAACCAAAAGTTCTGTTATCAGGTGTTGCAGTCAATCCGATTAAGAAACTATCAAAATAATCCAACACCTGTTTCCATAGATTGTAAATGCTGCGATGGCATTCATCAATGATTACAAAATCAAAAAACTCAATCGGAACTTTTTGATTGTATGCTACAGGAATTGGCTCCCGTTTCTCCCATTTAATTTCTGCTGGATTAGTTTCTTCTGCTTTCTCATCTAATTCTTCACCTTTTAAAATAGAATAGAATCTTTGAATGGTGGAAATATAGACTTTGCTGTCAGTAGGTATATAGCTTGCCTTTAACCGGTGAACACCATATAATTCTGTAAACTTTCTGTTATCATCGTTCGGAACAAAAGCCATAAATTCCTGCTCGGCTTGCTCACCTAAGTTTTTGGTATCAACTAAAAACAGAACTCTTTTTGCTTTAGCGAATTTCAATAAGCGATAAATAAAAGTGATTGCAGTAAAAGTTTTACCCGAACCAGTTGCCATTTGTATCAATGCCTTGGGCCGATTTTCCTTGAAAGAATTATCAAGGTTACAAATTGCATTAGTTTGGCAATCTCTTAAACCTTCAACATTTAATTGAGGCAAATCAAAGAATCTTGCTCTTAATGTTTTTTCTTCCTTAATCAACTTTGCAAAAGTCTCAGGCTTATGAAAAGTAAATACATTTCTTGAACGCGGTTTTGGATCCCGATAATCAGTGAATCTTGTTACCTCACCAGTACTTTCATAAACGAACGGTAATTTATCATTATTCAAATATTTCAATTTTGCGGATGCATACTCAGTA
Organism: Bacteroidia bacterium; assembly: GCA_039931675.1. Classification (GTDB taxonomy): domain Bacteria; phylum Bacteroidota; class Bacteroidia; order AKYH767-A; family OLB10; genus JAEUTH01. Next base: position 20,731 of record JBDTRM010000266.1, read on the forward strand.
GATTGGTCCTCAGCTATAATTAGCCGAACGCCTTCTTCTTCGCGTTTCGCCTCAATAACTCCAACAGGTTTTTTGTCAACAAATAAAACATAATCAGCCGGTCCAACATCGGTCAAATATTCTTTAACAGCGACACCAATACCAGCATTCAAATTTATCGTTTTAGTGCTTTGTATTAGCCACCCACAGGATGACAGTTGCCTGTCAATATTGTCTCTTGCTATTTGCTCGGGATTTTGGTTGGGCATTTATTACTTTAAATGTTGAAAGAGTGCTAATGTTTTTAGAGGGGTGAATGTAAAAACAAATTAATATCAAAAGATAAATGAGGAGATTGAATTTTAATTCCATCAAACAATTGTGATTATTCGAAGAATTGGGTTTCAAACACAGAAGGTCCTTCCAGGAGGACATGGTGCATTAAAGCGCCAGGAGCTTTTTTATTTCAAGTTCGTGAATAAACAAGTTACGATTTTTTGCCATCTCTTCATAAATTTCAAATTGTACTTCATTCCATAGTCAATGATCAATGTTATTAATCCGGGAGGCAATATTATCCGTCACCGCTACAATAATTGAATGCTCTGCTTGTTTTAGTTTTAAAAGAATTTGAGATATTATATTTGTAAAATAGGCTAATGTTTCCAAATTGAGTCTCATATTAATTCAAGCAAGTCTTTAAAATTTATGCGCCTGAAATATTAAATGAATGATGTCTGCTATTTATTCGTTAATAAATTCTTTATTATGAAGCGCTTCATTTTTTCTGAATTAATACACTCCCCGAAGCTAAATCGTGCAATGCTCTTTTTTGGTTATTCATGTGTATGGTTATGAAAGAAAGCCAGCCAAGCAAAACTTTTACGAAAAAGCGTATGTATGACTGAAATATATTTATTCGTTTAGATTCGTCTTTATGTTGTCTCACCTGAATTTTCCTGATGCGGTTGCCTATTGTACCACCTAATGTCATGCAGAGTGGTTCGTACACTCCGAAAAGCCCAATAAATAAAGCACCACGTAACCAATCAGGTGCGCTTTCAAAATTATTCAAGAGTGCTGATAAGATGAACATTAGAAACAGTAAATATCAAATCTATAAAAATTGACTGAATTCTTCTTACCAATGTGGGGTAAATATTTTGCCCAATAGCTAATGTTTCTAATTGCTGTTCTGTAATATCCATGTTTATTTGTTATTTCTTCCCTGCTTAGTCTCCCCAAAAAATAAAAACAACGCGGCCCCCGGCAGGTTGAGTAATATTTCTAATTTCTATAAGTTAGGTATCACTGATAGGTTATCCCTGATTCGTATTCATACTATTCAATACCTCTTGTGTAATGTCTTTTCCACCGGCTAAATTGGTATGCAAAGCTCCCACGGTATAAATGGGTCCCCAGGGTATGCCCCACCAGCCAGCAAGCAGTGTCAATAGCGTGTAGCCTATACTATGTTTTAAAGTTGAGTCGCCAGCCCGGATAAAATAACGCTGCTTCCGCGTTTAAAACTCATTAAAATGATTGAAATGCAATATTGGAATACAACAAATTTAGCACCGTTGCTTAATTCCCTGTTAATGTCATTTACAGTAAGTCCTTCAATGTTTTTGATTTCTGCTATTTGATTTTTTTATTTGTTTTTATAGTGTGAGTTGACAAACATAGAAAAATTGTGGGAATTTTAGGCGGAAGGCGGAAGATGGAGGTTGGAAGTCGGAAGATGGAGGTTTCTTCCCGTAAAGGACACACCCCAGCCCCTCTCTCTTTCGCATAGGCCAGGCACAGAGGGGAGTGGATTGTTGTAATAATGGAGATTGTGCAAGGAGAAATGGAACAGGCGCTCAATAAAAAGAGATCGGGATAAGCTATTGGATTTTTACTCTGCAATTTCACCTGACAGGGGCTTCGCGACCTGTCAGGTGAAAGCAAATTAGAATAAACACTATTTAAACCTGGCAAGAGACAGCTTAACCATAAGGGAAAAGTGCTTAACCTTGACAGGAGATAGCGCAAACAAGACCACAGACAGCTCAGCGTTTATTTAAGAGTGCTAAAACGCAAACAGAAAGAGTGGAAACTTAAGTGAAGAGAGCTTAACCTTAAATGTGGAGAGCGTAACTGCGAGCATTAACAGTATAACCAATCAATCTGATAACAGACCCACCACTGAAGAGGGCATATCCTTAACTGAAGAATGCAGGCCGGGATGTGTGAAGTGCAAAACTTTTATCTTTGAGATGTGAACGTTGTTGATGGAGGATGGATCGTTGATGATGGATCATATATCAAAGTGGTAATGGGAAACCAAGAACAGATTGCTTCGTTCCTCGCAATGACGAAAAGAAACCATGAACGCATTGCTTTCCCGAAGGTGCGGGACAGGTTGTTCCCCGCAATGACGGAAGAGGAAACACAGCAATAATAATGAGCATTCGCGAAGCACTATTAAAGGAACATTCGAAGGCGCAAACTAATCGCATTGTAAATTATATTGGCGATGATGAAAAGAAATTTGCTGAACTGATGGATTTGTTTTTCAATGATGAATATCGTGTGGTTCAGCGATCAGCGTGGAGTGTAAGTAATTGTGCCGAAGCGCATCCGCAGTTGATTATGCCTTACCTGAAAAAAATGATTGAATTGCTCGGTGAAGATGTTCATAATGCAGTTAAGCGAAACATAGTGCGCGTGCTTCAGTTTATTGATATTCCGAAAAAACATTATGGAAAAGCTGCACAGGCTTGTTTTGATTTATTGCTTTCGAAAGATGAACCTGTTGCTGTAAAAGTTTTTGCTATGACAGTAATTGCAAACATCAGCAAACATGAACCCGACTTGAAAAATGAATTACGTATTATTATTAATGATCAGCTACCTTATAGCAGCGCAGGTTTTAAATCGCGTGCAAAAAAAATATTAATGGCAATTCAAAACTGAAAAACATATTTTCGCACCATGAAAATATTTGTAAAAAATATAGAGCGTTCAATTAATGAACTTATACTCGAATCGCTTTTTAAACCTTATGGTGAAATATTAAGCACTAAAATTATTTACGATCGCATAACCTGGGAGTCGAAAGGCTTTGGCTTTATCGAATTTGAAAAGAAAGCCGATGCACAAAAAGCTATTGAAGCCATGAATGGCAAAGAGATAAAAGGTAAAGCGCTTGAAGTGATGGAAGCGGTGGAGAAGAAAAGATAATATTGCAATGGTAGCCCTCCGAGGGTTGACTGCCCGCGCGGCTGCTAACCCTCGGAGGGCTTTTGCCTGTGGTTCGTGTTTTTTTCACCAACCACTGACAGCGCCTCCCGATGGTTGGTGAAAAAACACCAACCATACATATCCAAAAAGAAAAAGCCTCATTTCTATTGAAGTGAGGCTTTTCGCATATATTGAATGTTAGATTACTTCAAACTAAAACTACTTATACCGGCAATCTTACCGTCCACATAAATTTCGATTGAATAAGTTCCTGGTGCAAAGTTACGTGTAGCCTCTTCCCAGTTTAAAGATAAGTCTTGTGTGGCATTGGCATATTGAATTGGAGTGGACGCAGTAAACAAAATATCCTCACCATTAGCTTTCATGCTCCCTGAGCCATCAGATTTACTTCCTAATACTTTTCCACCGGGTTCAGTAATGCGCAAGTAAACAGTTTTCTCTCCCGACTTGGCAATTTTATTTTCAAGAATCTTAAACTGCACTTCCATTTTATTGGTGCGCTTAGCCATTGCAGTCTCGGAATATTTGGTAGTGCCGCGCTTTTTATAGGCAATCACTTTTATATACTCTGCCCGCAATAATGAGGCTGTATTAACTGTGGAAGTAAGATTTTTATTCAGGCTGTCAACACGGGTTGTTAAATCCATTTTCTCGGTAGCAAGTTGTTGATTAACCATGATGAGTGAATCAATTTTATCAAGATAATTATCCCTGAGCTTGCGCAACTCCACTAATTCTTCCTGCAATTTTTTATTCAGTTCATCTTTATTTTTTACAGTTTTTAAAATCTGGTTGATGCGGGTTTTCTGCTCATCAATTTTAACGTTGGCATCGTTAACCGTACTGTCTAACACAGCATTTTGCCCTTTATACTTTTCTAATTCGGCATACGTGGCATTTAATTCTGTTTCAATTTCGGTGCGGGCAGTTTCAAGTGTATCCACACGGCTTTCATAGGTTGTTACAGTGGTCTGGCCTTTATTGAACTGGTAAAGGTTTGCACCTAACGAGCCTAACAGGGCTACCACTAATAAAATGATAGTTGCTTTTGATGACTTTTGCTGATCCTGATCTTCCATAGTTTGTGAGGGTTTTTAATTTTTAGTAAAAGCTTTACTTAAAATATCGGGCTTCTAAATACTGTGCCAAAGTTCTTATATGAATTGAATTGATTTTAGTCGCCTCATAAAGGTTACTAACAAGGTTTTGTTAAATTCAATTTATCGTTTTTGCAGTTTTATTTCATCCGTTTTTCAAATTGAGTAACGTGCCAGCGGAGTAACATCCTGCTGCACGAAATTATTTTGCAGAAACTTGTAATAGCCCGCAATGGCTATCATACCGGCATTATCAGTGCAATATTGAAAGGGAGGAATAAAAACAGTCCATCCTTTTTCTGCTACCTGCTCCTCTAATTTTTTGCGCAAACCACTGTTTGCTGAAACTCCACCGGCTATGGCAATATGTTTAATACCTGTTAACTCAGCAGCCTTAAACAACTTGTTAAACAGCACATCAATTATAGTTTTTTGTAATGATGCGCAGATATCGTTTTTGTTTTTTGCAATGAAATCAGCATCAGCTAAAACATTCTTATTTATAAAATTCATAAAAGACGTTTTCAATCCGCTGAAACTATAATTCAATGCAGGCATGTCAGGATGAGGAAATTTAAAACGCAAAGCATCACCTTGTTGTGCAAATTGATCAATCAACGGACCACCTGGATATGGCAGTCCCATAACTTTTGCCGACTTATCAAAAGCTTCACCCGCAGCATCATCCATTGTTTCGCCTATTACTTCCATATCGAGATAGTCATTAATACGAACAATCTGCGTATGCCCGCCAGAAACTGTTAAGCATAAAAAAGGGAACTGCGGAAAAGTTTGATCATTGCTATTCTTTATAAAATGAGCGAGCACATGTGCCTGCATGTGATTAACTTCAATAAGTGGAAGATTTAATGCAAGTGCAAAAGATTTGGCAAACGAGGTGCCCACAAGCAGTGATCCTAAAAGACCGGGGCCACGTGTAAACGCCACGCCATTAATCATGCTTTTATTTACATTAGCGCGCTCTAATGCTTCGGCAACAACGGGAACAATGTTTTGCTGATGAGCACGCGAAGCTAACTCAGGCACTACACCCCCATACTTCATGTGAACTTCCTGGTTAGCAGTAACGTTGGCAAGAATTTTGTCATCGCACGAAACGGCAGCAGAAGTATCATCGCAAGAAGATTCAATGGCAAGAAGATAAACAGGTATTGACATTTTAAAATTTACTGATTAACGTTTACAATATAGCATATTCATTAAAAATATAAATTCATACATTTTATTTGATGCAAAAATAAGTCCTTATTTGAAGACTCAAAAACCTTAGTAAAAAAATTGAAACAGGAATGAAAACCTTATTACCTTATTATTTTTGCGGTAGTGAAAATAAGGTAATAAGGTTTTTGATGGTCTGCCGAAGTTTTCTACTAAGGTTAAAATAACAAAATAAGGTTGAATCCTGCGATAAATGAAGAGTGAAAATTTATGACGTTCAAAGTATAACATTTATTAATTCCAATTTATTTTGAATCGCAAAAATAAATTCCGCAATAACAACACTTTTCAATTAAAATAAAATTTTAATAACACTTCTATCAGACGATTTTTAAAAATATTAAGCTACACCATACTCACCTTCTTATTATTGATGGCGGGTTTTACTATTGCAATACAGCATCCCCGTGTTCAAACAAAATTGGTTGACCTTGTTACCAACATACTTGAGGACAAGCTAAAAACAAGGGTGAGGATTGAAAGTGTAAGTATTAAATTTTTTAAAAGTATTGAGCTTAACGGAATATATATTGAGGACCAGCGTAAGGACACTTTGTTATTTGCAAAAAAACTTACTGCCGGCATTTCTCTTTTCGAATTGCGAAACAGAAATGTAACCATTGATGATATTACATTAACAGATGCAAGAATTAAACTCAAGAGATTTAAAGATGTAAAAGGATTGAATTTTGATTTTATTGTAGATGCGTTTACGGATAACGATACTACTCCATCCACTTCAAAACCCTGGAATGTAAAACTCAAGCGTGTTAAGCTTATTGAAAATACTTTTAGCTACCAGGATCAGCGTTATAATGATTATACACCTTGTGTTGATTTTGAAGATGTGCATCTTGCTCATCTGAATATTGATGCTGATGATTTTAAAGTTTATGATGATTCCCTTTTTGCAAGCATCAATAATATTTCAGGTTTTGAAAAAAGTGGTTTCAGGTTAAATCATTTTGCTGCAAAAACAATGATTGCAGACAAGTACATGCGTTTCAATAATCTTAATATTCAAACTCCTCATAGCAATCTGAAGCTTGATTATGAAATGGATTTCGATTCGTACGATGATTTTGATGATTATATCAACAAAGTGAGAATGGTGGCCGATGTGGATGAAAGCAAATTATCATCAGATGACCTGCAATATTTTGCGAGCGAGCTTTTCGGACTTAATAAAACCATTGATCTTTCAGGCAAAGCCAAGGGAACTGTAAGTCTGCTCAAAGCCAAAAAGTTAGATATTAAATACGGAAGCGTAAGTCATTTCAGGGGTAATGTAACTATGAACGGTTTGCCCGATTTTGATAAAACCTACTTTGATATCATTATTGATGACCTCACTACAAACAGGGAGGATATTGAATCAGTGCCTGAATTTCCATTTACAGAAAACAGGAAAATTTCATTGCCTGATAATTTGGGGCTGCTTAAAACATGCAGGTTTAAAGGCAAGTTCACAGGATTTGATAATGACTTTGTAGCTTATGGAAATGCCAATACAGGTTTAGGTTTTGTATCGTCAGACATAAACCTTAAAATGGGCGGGAGCATTGAAGAATATTCTGGTCATATTTCGGCCAAAGATTTCAATATCGGTGCGCTTACAGGCACTTCTGATTATATGGGCAACATTACTATGAGTGCTTTGGTAAAAGGCCAGGGTTTTAAATTTGAAAACTTAATAAGCAAGGTGGAAGGAAATGTGGCAAGTATTACAGCAAATAATTATACCTATAAAAACATAACAGTGAATGGCGAAATATCTAAAAAGCTATTTATGGGCTCATTGGCTGTTGACGAAAATAATATCAAATTGAAGTTTGATGGCAGCGTTGATTTAAGAAAACCCGAGCCGCAGTTTATTTGCACAGCATCAATCCGCGATTTACACCTGACAAATCTGAATCTTATAAAGCGCGATAGCAGCAGTAATATTTCTGCTTCGGTGAGAATGAACCTTAGTGGAAATGATATTGATAATCTTACCGGATCAATGGAAGTGTCAAATTTTGAATATGATGAATCAGGTCAGTCATTTACCATTAACAACATTGAATTTAATTCCTATTTACAGGATAAATTGAAGCACCTTGATCTTATTTCTGATTATGCCGATATTAACATTAACGGTATAGGTCGTATTTCAACTATCGTAAAATCAATTCAGCAAATCATTGCCACTTATTTTCCTGTTGCAGCATCGGATATGATAACAGTGAGAGAAGAGGAACGGGGCAATTTTAAAATCAAGATAAAAGATATCAATCCACTGCTTGCTGTTTTTTATCCCGACCTGACCCTCGCTCCTAATTCAATTGTTGAAGGCGACATTAACACCTTCACTAACCAGGTAACTATACATGCACAATCACCCGACATGATATTGCACGGTATAGAGTTTCGTGAATTAACTATCAGCGGTCAATCTGAGCAAAAAGAATTTACTGCAAAGCTCAAAGCAGGTGAGTTTCTGCTTAACGATAGTCTCACCGTAAATAATTTTGAATTTATTGCCATTTCATCACGCGACTCTGCTTCATTCGGACTTTCAGCACAGGATAATGATACTTCAGTGGTATATCTCAGGTTAGCAGCGCAGGCATACTTTTATAAGGACAGTTCTACTTTGCAACTGGTTCCGCAATCAGTTGTGATCATTGACAAAAATCAGTGGTACTTTAATAATAATAACCGCATACAACTTTATAATGGAGTAGCTTTTAATGATTTCAGAATTTTTAAAAACGATAATGAATCATTGCTCATCAGCGGAAAAACCGGTGAAAGCAACGAGGATGAACTGAAAGTCACTTTTCAGAATTTTGATCTTTCACCTCTGAATAACATTTTCAGGAATTATGATTTTGAAGCGGGCGGTATAGCGAATGGCACTATCGGCTACAGGGTTGAAAATAAAAGCCCCTTACTTAATGCCGATCTTAATATAACACGCTTTAGTTTTTATAATGACACGCTTGGCGATGCTACAATTAAATCAGGTTTTGATCCTGACAAAAAACGGATTATTGTAGATGCAAAAATAGCCGGGGGCGTAGCACGCGATGTAAACATAGATGGATATTACCAGATCGGGAAAGGTAAATTGCCCGATGAGTTGCATTTTGACGGACATTTTACCCGCACATCCTTATCCACATTTGAACATTATTTTAAAGGTCTTGCTTCTGACATGCATGGCATGATAAGCGGTGATGTATCGCTGCGCGGATCGCCAGAAGAGCCGGTGCTTACAGGCACTGCATCATTACAAAAAGCCAACTTTACAATTGATTATCTTAATACGCATTATAGTTTAACTGATGTAATTACCTTTAATGAAAAAAGTATTTCATTTAATAATATCACTATAACTGATGAGCATGGAAATACTGCTAAACTGAACGGCCGGATCTTGCATAATCACCTAAAAGATTTCGGACTGGATATTCACATTACCCCGAAAAAATTCATGGTGTTGAACACCACTGAATCACAGAATGATTTGTTTTACGGAAAAGCTTATGCAACAGGCGAAGTTGATATCGGTGGCACATTTGAAAATGTGGATATGGACATTTCGTTAACTTCAAATAAAGGAACAAAAATTAATCTGCCTCTTTCGTCACCCGAAGAAGTTGGCGAAAGCAATTATATCACTTTTGTAAAACATGATTCAGTGGTGCAGGTTGTTGTTCCCAGGAAACCTGAGCTGACAGGAATAGAAATGAATATCAATTTAACGGTGACAAAAGACGCTGAAATCAATCTTATTTTTGATTCGAAGATTGGTGACATAATTACAGGAACAGGTGATGGTGATTTAAATATGGCAGTGCATAATGATGGTGCATTTACCCTGCAGGGAGGTTACACCATTGACCAGGGCAGCTATTATTTTACCATGAAAAATTTAATCGGTAAATATTTTATTATTGAAAAAGGCGGCACCATACGCTGGAATGGCGATCCTTACGAAGGCATAATTGATATTCGCGCTATCTATACAAAGAATGCCGGTTTATATGATTTATTACAGGATACTTCGGCACAATACAAAAAGAAAGTGCCGGTAGAAGTTATATTAAGTCTTAAAAACAAGTTGTTTAATCCTGATATAAAGTTTGACATCAATGTGCCTAATGTGGATGCAGCCACAGCCAGTTTAATTAACCGATACCTGAATACAGAAGAAGAAAGAAACAAGCAGGCAATGAGTTTGATAGTGCTCAATACATTTTCGGCACCATCATCGGTTGAAGGTAATTCCTCTGGCAATACCAACGCCAAAGCTACAGCAAGCTTATCTGAATTTGTAACGCATCAATTGAGCAACTGGGCATCGCAGATAAGCAGCAGTTTTAACGTGGATATTAATTACACACCCGGTGATGTAGTTACAAGTAATCAATTTGATGTAGGTATATCAACCAAAATTTTAAACGACCGCGTAAAACTATCAGGCATGGTGGGTTATGCCGATAATACGAGTACTAATACCAATGCCGCTAACGTAGTGGGTGATTTTTATGTTGAAGTGGATGTTAGCAAAGATGGCCGTTTTAAAGTAAAAGCATTTAACAAATCTAATAACAACACGCTACTTACAAACACTTATGACGCAGCTTATACACAGGGTGTTGGTTGGTTTTATCGCCAGGAATTTGATAAGTTTGGCGACCTCTTTAAACGCAAGCAAAAAACTGTAACCCCGGCAGATTCAACAGGAACGCAGTAGGTTTAAGGTTTCACGTTTCAAAAAAAATTCGCACGGACGAACGGAGAAGCACGGAGGGATTAAAATGCTTCATGTTTTTTAGTTTCGGGGCAATCATTCAATTACGCATATACCCAATTACCCATTTACCCAATGAAAACATTCCTCATCACCTTCCTTGTATTTGTTGTTTTATATAAAATGCTTAACGGCTTAATTTTTCGTTCAGTTAATGAAAAAGTAAATCAGCGCATGAAAGATCAAATGAGAAATCAACAACAACCTAAACAAGAAGGAGAAATCACCATTGAACAAACCAACACCTCAAAAAACAAAAACCGCAATAACGATGATGGTGAATATGTAGATTATGAGGAAGTGAAATAAGTTCCGTCATTTCCTGCCAATCGTCACTGCGAGCAACGAAGCAGTCCGTCATTCCCATATACCCGCATTTCCACATTTCCATATATCCATATTCCCATATATCCTTATTTCCATATTCCCATATATCCATATTCCATATATCCTTATTTCCATTTTTCCAATACCTATCCAACTGACAGCATTTCATGTTTCACTTTTACCAACACCTATCCAACTGCCCTCCGTGCCTCCGATGCAGGCGTATTAGGCGACCTTGGTGTATTAAATCTCAATGCGCCAACAACAGGCTACATGTATATATACGTAACCAACGAAAGTCTCACTGATGTCAGTTTCGATAACCTGCAAATACAACAGCGCACAGGCGTGGTGCTGCAAATGAATGAGTATTATCCATTCGGGTTATTATGGGACGGAAACGGCAATGCAAACTATTCTTCAGGAAATAAATATCTTTACAATTCAAAGGAATTGCAAACTGATATGAACTTGAATTTCGAAGATTATGGGGCCAGAATGTTTGACCCACAAATTGGAAGATGGCATTGTACAGACGGCAAAGCTGAATTGTATCAAAATATAACACCCTTTGCATATGCAGCTAATCAACCAACTAATGCAATAGACCCCGATGGTAAAGTAGTAATCTTTATTAACGGAATGGCAGATGCTTCGAACCAAGGCAATAGTAGCTATTGGCGTCATTATGAAAAGTATACGTCATATGTTAGATATGCTTGTGGATATGGTGGAGCCGTTGATAATTATAAAGAGTATGCCTTTGATAAAGAAGTTATGAATCAATTGCGTGATAATAAGGCAAGATATTATGATGGTTGCGTTGGCGGGACTAGCAGTTGGCTAAGCGAACCCGATTTAATATTTTCAGGAGAACTCGGAAGTTTATCTTCTGCTTTTCGTGATAATGCAGGCTATGAAACAGGTAAAGCGGAAGCTGCAGGAATAATTGAAAGCTTACAAAGAACGGGTGGTGTAATTACGGAGACAATAAAAATTATCACTCATAGTATGGGGGGCGCATTTGGCAAAGGTTTTGTAAAAGCATTAAAAGAATACATCAAAACACTACCCATAGGTCTGCAAAAACAAATCAAAATAACTCTTGTGGCCGATTTTGACCCTTATCAAGGAGGAGAATTAACAGCTGATCCAGATATTAAAACCATGCAGTTCAAACATACAAATTTTTTGAACTTTTTTTGTTTAGGATGGTTAGCAAATGAGGATGAAAAAGGGTTAAATAAGGATAAAGATATTACTACCAATACAGGTACTAGTAGCGACCATGCAATCACTACATTTTCTATTGATGTGGGATCTTTGTCTGAAGGTACATATAAATGGAATGGTAGTAAGTGGGTGAAACAATAATAATCTTTTATCATGAATAAATTTTTAATTATGTTACAAATACTTTTGATTGCACTTCTTAGTTTTTTCAGTTCATGTGGACAATTTAGAGAAAAGAAAATTACACCTAATGAGTTTTTAAATCATACAGTAATCAAAAAAGAAAGATATTCTAAGGATAGCCTTGAGATTCTTATCCAGCTTAAGATTTTTTTATCTAAACATGAGGATTTTTTTTATAATAAAGCTTATTTTGATAAAACACTATTAATAATTGACACTATTATCTATAGCCCTGACTTTAATAAATTAGCTGTATTTGTAATAACAAAGAATCCGATGTATAGACAGCCATATTCCGATGGGAAGAATGAGTGGTATTATGATGCAACGTGTTATTTAGGTCTTAGACAAAGTGATACCATTAGTTTAAGTTGGTGGGGACCCAATTTTACTAACTCTACTGATGAAGAGGAGTTATCACTCATAATAAGAGATAGTTATTTTACTGAACAGGCAAGAGGTGACACAATTAAGGCCAATACTTATAAATACAATCTAAATGATGTACGTTTTTGGGGGAGCTATGTCTGGAATGAAATTGAAGAAGAAGAAATAAAAAAGAAGGAGTTTGAACTTGAAAAAATAAATCATCCAGAAAATGTGTTTGAACCAAAACATTGATTATCAAACCCGCCCCGCTCTTGCCAAGTTTCTCTCTGTTGACGCTGCCGCAATGCGTCCACGCTTGCGCGCGCGCAATGCTCTGAACCATTATTATTTTTACCAATCCCTTTTTGCCTGCATGATCTCTCGCACTAGCATATAAGTACTCCCATTCATTTTCAACAAAACCAGCTTCAACCGGATTATAATGAGTATAGTTTATCTTTTGATCTATTACTTCATTGCTCCATAACTCTATTGGTTTATTGTGCTGTTGCCTCCCCACCATCGTTCGGGATGGTAATGTGTGTTATTAGAGTTTTTCTTTCCTGCTTTTGCAAAAGCATTCAAAAGCCATTCGCCCCTCACTGTCGCCAGTCTTCCCAGGCCTTGTGCATCTGCCCGACTGGTGACGCAACAACGCCCCGCCAGCAAATTAATTTGAAAATATATCTTTGTTCAATGAGCAGCGCTTACAAATTTCATAATCCTAATGGAATATACTTCATTTCTTCCGCTGTGGTATTTTGGATAGATGTATTTACAAGAAGACTTTATAAGGAAATTTTTACAGAGAGTTTAGCTCATTGTATTCAATATAAGGGCTTAGTGGTTCATGGTTGGGTTTTGATGCCCAGTCACTTCCATTTAATAATTAGCCGAAGTAGCCAGCCAAAGCTCGAAGAAATAATAATGCGTGATTTCAAAAAATTCACTTCAACCCAAATTACCGAGGCAATAAAAAACAATGTATAGGAAAGCCGCAGGGAATGGATGATGAATGCATTCTGAAAAGCGGGTGCTGCAAATGCAAACAATAAAATAAATCATCCCGATAGCTATCGCATTAGCGTCAAGCTAAGCTGCAAGATTAAATTGAAATTGTTTTGCATTCACCCTGTCCTTGCGCTTGTCGTAGGTGCAGTGCATTTTTATTTGTTCGATAATTTCTTTGTTTGATGTTGATGTTATTAGTTACTTCAGGCCAGGGAGACATAATTATTTACAATGCAATCGGAGATTTTATTTCATCTGCGACAGATTTTGCAAGTGCTGTTTCAGGTTCGGATTATGATTTCAGCACAGGGTCCACTTATCTGGTAAAATACAAAAGTGGTATATTAAAGGATGGCATAATATATATAAATGGATATTTTAAAGTAAACCATAACATTACCTTTGAGGAATGTCAAATACAATTTGGAGAGCAAGCAGAAGTGCACGTTGATAAAGGAATAACACTAAGATTTACAGGCTGCGAGATTGCAGGCTGTAGCGATTATACCTGGCGCGGAATTTTTGTTGAAGACGATAACTCAAAAGTAATTGTTGAGGATGGGTCAGCAGGCACTATAATTGCCGATGCCGATACTGCTCTAAACCTCAGTAACGATGCCCAATTTTATGTGGTGAACAGCGATTTTAATGACAATTATACAGGCATGTACTTTTTTAATTATAATAAAGAAGCGAAACCCGACAACGATAAAGAAACTGGACTTATTTACGGCTGTACGTTCCGAAAAGAATCCGGCCTTAAAATACCACCTTCCGGTAGCGCACCATCTTATGGGCTAAGCGGTATCAGCTTGAATTATTGCGAGGAGATACACATAGGTCATCCGTCCTACGATGAGAATACTTTCCAGGATTTATATACAGGTATTAAAGCGAACAACGGAAACATGACGGTGTATAATAATGTGTTTAATAATATGCAGGCATCGAATTTCCCGGAGGCAGGTTCGGGAATTTATTCATTCTCAGATTTTGATTACAATAACAGGAATGTGGTAATAGGAAGTGGCAATACAAACGGTAAGAATATATTTGAATCTTCCACAGCAGGAGTATTTTGTTTTGGAGAACAAAACATTACCATAAACAAAAATGATTTTGGGAATAGTCCTAATAACCTGACCACTGCAGATATTATTATTTCCAAAAACGATAAGGAGATTGAAATAACCGCTAATCACCATTATGATTATCAGATAGGGATAAAAATGCCAGGTATGCAAACCGGGAGCGTAATCAACATACATGATGAACTATTTGAAACGGCAGATTTAACTAATCCAACTTCTTTTTACGGTACAGCTATAATGGTACAGAACACTGCTCCCCAAAGCCCCGCGGTTAACATTTATGGCAATACCATGAATGGCCCGAGGATTGGGATATTTGCAAGAAATGTGAATGGGATAAAGATTGGTGTTGATGCAAATGATAATCTAGATGAGAATACTGTTAATTTTGAAGTGGGAGACGGCTCTGCCTTAACAGATAATTATTCGGGCATTTGGTTACAGCAATGCAATCAAGCAATAGTAAAAATAAATGAGATTACTAACGATGACGTAATTTCCAGGAACGAAGATAAATTACGAGGCATTGCTGCTGATAACTCAGCAGATTTGAATGTTTGCGGTAATCAATTGACTAATATGGGATATGCCATGCGGTTTGAAGGAAATTGCCAAACAACACGATTGAAAAATAATACAATGACGGATTATGTTGAAGGAGTGAATTTTAATTTAGCCGATTTTTCGGCACAAGGTACTACTGGTGTTGCGTGGGATAATCGATGGGTTCAAACCTATTCGCTAAATTATCCTAACTTTATGAAAGTGAACGGCACATTTAACTCTGCGCTTGGTATAGATTGGTTTTTTCAAAATACGGATATTTCTTCCAATCCATTTAGCCCAAATCCTTATAACTTAGCATTAATATTCCCAAACATAAATACTGCCAGTGGTTCAATAAATTGTGAACTTGCAATGCGTCCCATAACTGATTTTAACCGCGATAGTGTATTTGGGCCTATCGTAGGCGATTCTGCTGTTTATAATAATAATCATGACGAAGCAGCCTATCTTGCCAAAGCAGCATTGTTTAAACGTTTGACTGATAACCCTGACTTGCTCACCATAGGCAGTGATGCAGATGAATCGTTCGCAGAATTTTATGAAACCATGCTTGCTGCCAACATTGGAAAGTTCGATTCCGTGGGTATTGCCTTACGTGTAAATGACTTTGCAACTGCGGCTAATCTTAATGATAATATTACTGAGGCCAATGACATAGAAACAAACAATAAAATTATAAATGACCTTGTAATTAATAAAGTTGTGCTCGACAGTATATTAAATTCTACTGATACTGCAACTCTGGAAGAAATAGTTAGCCAGCATTGGCTTGTTGCCGGAAATAGTGTTTACGATGCTGCCGCCATTCTGTTCAGGGAATACTATTCTCCCACACTTGCATTAAGACTTATGCCTTCGCAACAACAGCATTTAAAACTAAGTGAGATTAATAATATTGGAGTTTATCCAAATCCTGCAAAGAATAAGGTGTATGTTACAGGGTTAACCGGAAACAATAATCTAATTGAAATTTACAACTCCTACGGCCAGTTGTTATACAGGAAAACCGGAGTTGATTCAAACGCTGCCATTGACGTTTTATCTCTTGTTAACGGTATCTATAATTTGAGAATTGTAAACAATGAAGGGAAGGATTATAAAACAAGATTTGTTTTACTTAAGTAGTTAGTACAAATGCAAACGAGGTATTTAATAATGACAGCAATGCTGTGTTGTTGTCATTTTTTCTCTCTTTCTCAAAACAGGAATTCTGTTTGGTGTTTTGGGGACAGTGCGTTGATTGATTTTAGTGATACTACCAATATCCTTGTCAAGTCGAGCAGTGTTGATTCAAGAGGTTCTTGTACTTCAATGAGCGATATAAGCGGAAAGTTATTGTTTTATACAGCGACTATGCCATACTCAGCGGCCAATAGTTTTTATGCCACTTTTGTTTTCGACTCTATCAATGCAATTATGCAAAATAGTGATTCAATTTTTGGGCATGCATGGTATAATGAATTAGTTACCATTCTCAATCCGGCTAATGATAGTACTTATTATCTATTTTCAGTGGGTGTAACAACTATTTTTGGATTATATTACAGCATAATTGATATGAGGTTGAATAATGGTTTAGGGGCAGTTACACAAAAAAACATTCAATTGCAAAGTTTTGAGCAGGTAGATTGTATAACTGCAATAAAGCATGGCAATGGAAGAGACTGGTGGCTTTTGTTTAGAAAATCACAGGCATCAACAGCCGGCTCCAACAATAAATGGTACAGATATTTAATAACCCCAGATAGCATTCAGAATTTCTCTGTTCAATCTATCGGTTCTCAAAATAGGACTAACATTGGAAAAATATGTTTTTCTCCATCCGGAGATAAATTAGTTTTTACCAATGTAAATGGCGTATTAGAGTTGTTTGATTTTGACAGGTGTACGGGTTTACTTAGCAATCCTGTTACCATTGAACAAGACCCGGGAGTGTCTCCTTTCCCATATTTATGGAGTTGTGCATTTTCCCCTGATGCAAGTAAATTGTATGTAACTACAGATGACCAGACAACCCGACTTTTTCAATATGATTTGAACGCTCCGAATATTGCTGCAAGCAAGGATACCCTTTGGACAATAAGTAACCCACCTTATGCTGGCGGAGCATTAAAGCTTGCACCTGATAATAAAATTTATATGTCATCATGGTTTACTGATGGATTTAATTTTCCGTATCCATACCCCGATAGTGTATATAATATGTACAACATGAACCTCTCAGTAATAAATCAACCTGATAGCTTGGGAATAGCATCTGATTTCCAACCATACAGTTTTTATTTGGGTGGTAAACGCACTTACCTGGGATTGCCAAACAATCCAGATTACGAATTAAGTCCTCTGATAGGTTCTTCCTGTGATAGTTTGCGCCCTGCTATAAACTTTGCTGCAACAGATACAACTCTTTGTGGCAGCCAATGCATTTCATTTAATGATTCATCAACAAAAAGCCCCAACAAGTGGCAATGGTTTTTTTCAGGTGCTGTACCGGATACATCAACACTGCAAAACCCGGTTAATATATGCTACAACACCCCCGGCAGCTATGATGTAAAGCTCATAGCCTGCAATGAGGTGGGTTGTGATACACTGCTGTTGAGTAATTATATTCATGTTTATTCTTTGCCAACGTTAGAACTTGGCAATGATACCAGCACATGCAGTGCGCTTGTGCTCTTAGATGCAGGTACTGGCAATGCAGGGTATCAATGGAGCACCGGAGATTCAACGCAAATGGTAATGGCAGGTATAAGTTCAACATATACAGTAACCGTTACAGATGGTAATGGTTGCAGTAATATGGATTCTGTTTTGGTAACAATTAATCCATTACCTGTAGTCCAACTTGGCAACGATACAAACACCTGCAATTGGCCTGTACTGTTAGATGCAGGGGTACTAAATGCTGCTTACCAGTGGAGTACAGGAGCTACGACACAAACCATTACAGCCGCTGCAACTAATCTTTATACGGTTGTGGTTACAGACAGCAACAATTGCAGCAACAGCGATTCTGTTTTTGTTACTATTAATCCCTTGCCTGTGGTTACTTTCAATGCCTTTGCAGCAGATACCCTTTGCATACCGCACGGCATTGATACCATCAACGATGGTAATCCACCCGGTGGCACATTTTCAGGCACAGGTGTAACCGGCAATCTCTTTGACCCCAATGTAGCAGGCGTGGGATGGAGTTATATTATATACCATTACACTGATTCATTTGGCTGCACCAATACAGTAACGGATAGTGTATGGGTTGATTTGTGTGCGGGTATTGCATTCATCAGCAACGTTAACGGAATAAAAATACTCTCAAATCCTGTATCCGGTTTACTTACCATTGTCGCACAACACTTAAAGGGCAAAACCTATACGCTAACTGTTACAGATATTATAGGCAGGCAGGTTTTTAAAGAAAAAGGTGGGCTGCACCCGCCTTACTTTACTAAGGATTTGGATTGCAGGGGTTTTGCAAATGGGATGTATATTGTAACCCTTACAACAAACAAAGAGCAGGTAAGCCAAAAGTTTATCATAAACTAATCTGTGTAATCCGTGTTTTCACGTGTGGTTGGTTTTCTTCACACCAACCACTTTTTGCACAGATGTGAAATAAGAAGAGGCAAAGAGACAGTTGAAGAAAAAAGGCAAGAATTAACGAAAGGCTAAGTCTAACCCGACAACTCCAAATTTCCATTTTCATATTTCAAATTTCAAACCTCGCCAATTCCCAAATTTTCTTTCCTTTGACCGCTCACATTTTTTAAATAGAAAACGATCAGATGAACTTCGACTTCAAAAAAATTCTTCCTCACCTTATAGCAATTGTAATTTTTGCAGTATTGGTTTTTGCCTATTTCATGCCGTTGTTCCAGGGCAAAAGTTTGGCGCAGCATGATATTGCACAGTGGCAGGGCATGAGTAAATCCATTGCAGACTTTCGTACAAAAACAGGCCAGGAACCATTGTGGACCAACAGCATGTTTTCGGGTATGCCTGCTTACCAGATTTCTGTTCTTTATCCTGCCAACCTCATGAGTTATGTAAACAGTATAATTTCTCTTGGTCTCACAGCTCCGGCAAGTTTTATTTTTATGGCCATGCTTTGCTTTTATATTTTAATGATCACATTAAAAATTGATTATCGTTTAGCTATAGGTGGAGCAATTGCTTACGCTTTCGTTTCGTATAATCTTGTCGCATTACATGCCGGGCATAATTCTAAAGTACATGCAATATCATTGTTTCCATTAGTGATAGCAGGTGTGCTCATGGTGTTCAATAAAAAATATTTATTGGGCGCTGCTCTTACTGCACTTGCACTTTCACTTGAAATTTATGCCAATCACTTGCAGATTACTTACTACCTAACCATAACTATACTTTGTTTGGTGATAGCAAAAAGCATTTCAATAATTCTCGAAAAAGATTTTGCTCATCTTTTCAAAACTGCTGCATTACTTGGTGTTGCAGTTGCACTTGCTATTTTGCCAAACATCACTAACCTGCTCGCTACCGAAGAGTATGGAAAAGCATCTACACGCGGACCAAGTGAGTTATCTTCTAAAAAAGCTTCTACAGGCTTGGACGAAGACTATGCATTATCTTACAGCAATGGTAAGACCGATGCCTTCTCGCTTTTAGTTCCTAATATAACAGGCGGTGCATCACAAACACCGCTTGATGAAAAGTCTGCATTGTATAAAGCATTAGAATCAAACGGAGTATTAAGCCAGGCACAAAGTTTATTAGATGGTGCGCCAACTTATTGGGGAGGGCTTTACAGTACTGCAGGTCCGGTTTATGTAGGTGCAATAATTATTTTTCTCTTTATCTTAGGATTGATACTTGTAAAAGGCCCTGATAAATGGTGGTTGCTCATTGCAACATTACTTTCAATCACATTATCATTTGGTAAGTACTTTATGCCGCTTACTGATTTTTTCTTCCATTACTTTCCTGCATACAATAAATTTCGCGCAGTGAGTATGACGCTCGTTATTGCATCATTCACTATTCCTTTACTGGCATTTATGGGGTTGCAAAAATTATTTGATGATAAAATTCCAATCGCAGAACGAACCAAAGCTTTATTGTATTCGTTTTATGCTGTAGCCGGATTGTGCGTTTTGATTTTGGTAAGCTCGCTTTTCTTTAAATATAATGCTGAGTCTGACAATCAACTTGCAAAGTATCCCTACATTGTTAATGCCCTTAAAGAAGACCGCGCTTCAATGCTTCGCATGGATACATTGCGCTCATTGGTATTCATTGCACTTGCATTCGGTCTGTTGTGGTTTACGTTGAAAGGAAAAATAAAATCAAATGTTGCTTACATCTGTCTTGCATTTTTGTTTTTGGTGGATGCATGGCCTGTTGCAAAAAGATATTTGAACAGTAATGATTTTACAGATAAACAATCTGTTGAAGTTCCGTTTCAACCTACAAATGCTGATTTGCAAATTGACCAGGATAAGTCGCTCGGCTTTCGTGTTATGAATACTTCGGTAAGCACGTTTAATGATGCAAGCACTTCCTACTTTCATAATTCCATTGGCGGTTATCACGGTGCAAAACTGAAACGCTACCAGGAGCTAATCGAAAATCAAATAAGCAATGGCAACCAGTCTGTGCTTGATATGCTGAACACAAAATATTTCATCATGCAAAACCGCCAAACCGGTCAGCCCGAAGCACAGATGAATCCCGGTGCCTGTGGCAGTGCATGGTTTGTTCCCGAAATTAAATATGTAGCTAACGCAGATTCAGAAATAAAAGCATTAGATAAATTTAATCCCAAGGAAATCGTTTTTATTGATGAGCGTTTTAAAAAAGATGTAGGTGATTTTAAGCCTGCCTTTGACAGCACAGCTTCAATAACGCTTACCGTATATGATCCTAATCATGTAGCTTATAAAAGCAATGCAACGAGCGAGCAGTTTGCAGTGCTCTCCGAAATTTACTATGACAAAGGATGGAATGCATACATTGATGACAAGCCAACAACTTATGTGCGATGCAACTATGTATTGCGCGGCATGAAAGTACCCGCAGGAAATCACAAAATTGATTTCCGTTTTGAACCGGCAGTTTATATAACAGGTGAGAGAATAGCATTTGCAGGATCAATATTACTTATTGCAGGATTTTTAATTATCGTGTTTTTAGAATTACGAAAACTTCCACCGCCTGCACCACCTGCACCTAAACCTGTGGTTGAAAAAGTTGTGAGCAAGAAAAAATAAACCGGTTTAAGGTTTCGTCAATGTAGAGACGTTGCAATGCAACGTCTCTACACGACAACGATTTTTAATTCGCTGGCTGTGAAATATTACGGCAATGAACTTTCGGAAAGTTCCTTCAACTTTCCGAAAGTTTACCGCGACTAAACTTTGACAAAGTGAAAGAACTTTGTCAAAGTTTTACAGAAAGACAAGACCCACGCGCAGCCTGTAACAGCGAACTTCAGTTCGCTCTAAAACAAAAGCTATTTATTGAACAAACTAATTCCGATAGCTATCGGAAGTTGTTACAAGCTTACGTATGCAATTTTAACCGTTCTATCCTATACAAAAACGTTAATGTGATTTTTGTTTTCTTTGACAACTCTTATTCCCATATTCCCATATTCCCATATTCCCATATTTCCATATTTCCATATTCCCTTATTTCAATAATTACCCATGACAACCTTCATTGACCAACTGATTGAAGAAATTAAAAACGGAAGTGAAAAAGATTTCAGTAAGATACAAGTTGTGTTTCCAACACGAAGGGCTTGCCTGATTTTTAAAAACCGTTTTGCTAATCATTTTGATAAACCGCAATGGTTGCCTGGTGTGGTGAGCATTGAAGATTTTATTTTAAGCCACAGCAAGTTTCCTTTGGCTGATGATATAACGTTGCTGCTTGAGTTATACGAAGTGTATGTAAAGTATTATCCGCAAATGAATGTGGATGATTTTTATCAGTGGGGAAAAATATTGCTGAATGATTTTGATGAAACGGACAGCAACTTAGTTGATCAGCAAAAATTATATTCAACTATTCAAGACCTTGCTGACATAGCAAATATGTTTGCACCTGGCGATGAAGAATTACAATTTCTCGAAGACTTCTGGAAAAGTATTTTCTCCTCTCCCCCAACTGACCTTCGCAAAAACTTTATTGAAAATTGGAAATTGCTTCCGCAGATAATTATTGATTTCAAAAAAAATCTTTTTGATAAAAAATTATTGTATCGAGGTCTTGCATATCGCACAGTTGCACAGCAAATCACTGAAGGAAAATTTGAAAGTAAGTTTTCGAAAATATTATTTGCAAGTTTCTATGCTTTATCAAAATCAGAAGAACTCATCATCAAAAATCTTGTGGAGCAAAATCGCGCAAAAATTTATTGGGATGCCGATAAATATTATGTGGAAGACAAAGTGCAGGAAGCCGGAGCTTATTTAAGGAATAATGCGCTGACTCACCTCACTCCTAACCCCTCTCCAAAGGAGAGGGGAACAGTCGCAGAGAAACGCCTCTCCGCTGGAGAGGAACTTGAAGAAGGGAAAAAAATAAGCAGCAATGCACGTGCGAAGCCCCACCTCTCCTTTGGAGAGGGGGCAGGGGGTGAGGTGAGCACAGGCGACTATTTCAACACCATTCCAAAGCAAATTACCTTAACAGGAATTCCATTACGCATTGGACAGGCAAAATATCTTGGACAAATGTTGCAAGAGTTGCATGACAAAAACGAATTAGATATTCAATCAACAGTTGTGGTTTTACCTGATGAACAATTGCTGTTTCCTGTTTTATATGGGTTGCCTGATTGCATTACTGATGTAAATATCACCATGGGATTTCCTGCAAAGAACACAGCGCTTTTCAGTTTGCCAAATTCATATCTGATGTTGCTTAAACATAAAAGAGCAGCAAAAAAAATTGTTTATACGCGCATTGAGTTTTTTGATTTTATCTCACATCCTTTTCTGAAGAACTACCTGAATAAACACAACAGGAATTTTTATTACGAGTGGGAACAAATGCAACTCACTTCGGTTGATATGAAAACAATGAGTGAGAATTTTAAGAATGAAATTTTTGTGCTGCTCGATATCAAAGTTGAAACAATCAATGATTTGTTCAGCACATTACTTAAACTCTTAAATATTTTTTTGAATGAAGATAAAAATAAAAGATCGCTTTCACGCATTGAACGTGAAACGATAAAGTATTTTATTGATGCAATAAAAAATCACGAAGCATTGCTTGCCCCCCACCTATCCAAATTAAGTTTGAACAATGGCTTCACCATCATAAAAGATTTAGTAAAAACCATTCGCATTCCGTTTACGGGCGAACCCGTTAAAGGTTTGCAGGTGATGGGATTTCTTGAAACGCGCGTATTGGATTTTGAACGTGTCATCATTCTTTCTGTTAATGAAGATTTTCTTCCGGCAGCTAAGGCTTCAAAAACTTATATCCCCTACTCGCTTCGCAGAGCATTTGGTTTGCCAACCGATGAAAACCAGGATGCCATTTATGCTTATCACTTTTATCGTTTGCTGCAACGTGCAAAAAATATTCACCTTATTTATAATACTGAAGTCAAAAGCAACGGTGGTGGTGAACCAAGTCGTTATCTTTTACAGATTGAGCATGAACTGAAAAATAAACTATCCAATACGGTAACAGTTACACGCGAAATTATTTCGACTGATGTAGTCACCTATCCTGACAAAGAAATTACTATTAAGAAAGATGATGATGTATTGAAACTATTGCATGAAAAATATTTCAAGACTGAAGAACAAGAGGGCAAATCATTTTCAGCATCTTCTTTAAATACATATATCAATTGCTCACTTCAATTTTATTTCAAGTATGTGGCAC
Source organism: Bacteroidia bacterium (assembly GCA_039931675.1). Lineage (GTDB taxonomy): Bacteria > Bacteroidota > Bacteroidia > AKYH767-A > OLB10 > JAEUTH01. Next base: position 44,766 of record JBDTRM010000266.1, read on the forward strand.
AGATAAAAGAGAAAGAAGATTTTGAAGAAAATATTGATGCTGCTACATTTGGTAAAATATTGCATGGTGCAATGGAACACTTGTATGAATCAGGAAAGGAATATAACAAAGATGATATAAAGAGCTTGTATAAAAATGTTGATGTAGCAGTTAATGAATCAATAACCAAAGAATTTACTGAAGCGCAATTGGAAGGAAAAAATCTCCTTACAAAAAAAATAATCACTGAATTAGTAAATAAAATTTTGCGCAATGATGCTGATGATGTACCTTTCAAAATACTCGAACTTGAAAAAGAATTTACAACACAAATTAATTTTGATGAAAACAATTCTGTTGTCGTAAGAGGTTTCATTGACCGTTTTGATTTTAAAGATAATGCAACACGAATATTAGATTACAAATCGGGAAAGGTTGATTTGCTGAGTGGGAAAAATAATTCAATTGAATTACTTTTTAATGATCCAAAATACAAAGGTGTTTTTCAATTGTATTTGTATGTGCTTATTGCAAGTAAAAATTTTCCTGGACAAAAATTCAAAGCAGCATTTTATCACCTGAAAGAATTGAATGAAGGGATGAAATACATTAATGACGAAAACATCTTCACCCAGGAACAAATTGATGAGTATGAAACACTCTTGAAAAAAATGCTTAGTGATATTTTTAATCCTGAAATTGCATTTACTCAGACTGATGATACTAACCGATGTGGTTATTGCGGTTATAAAGATATTTGCAACAGGCCATAACGATAGTTTCCAACATTATAAAGAGAATACTATTTTGGCATCATAAAAAACATTAATTATGATTCGAAAAATATTTGGTTCTAAACAACGCAAACATGCAGGGATAAGATGGAGGGCACACGATATTTATCGCATTGAAGCATTAAGCGATGCTGTGTTTGCTTTTGCAGTTACGCTGCTTGTAGTATCGCTCGAAGTGCCGAAAACTTTTCATGAGCTGTATGCAAGTTTGTTTCCGGGTATCATTGGTTTCGCTATTGGTTTTTTATTTCTGATGTTGATTCGGCATGATCATTATCTTTTTTTCAGAATGTATGGATTGAAAGATACTACAACAATTTTCTGGACATGCGTATTGCTTTTCGTGGTTTTATTTTACATATATCCAACCAAATTTCTCTTTACTTTAATGTTTAGCGGTACCGGCATTATTGAAGAGCATGGCGTGATGGTTAAGATGATTGAATCAGCGGATGAATGGCGAAAGCTGATGATGTTATATGGTTTCGGATTTTCTATGGTTTATTTTACGCTTTGGCAATTATATCATCATGCTTTTAAAATGCGCGAACACTTAAAATTGACTCCTGTTGAAGTTTTTCTTACGAAAAGTTCAGAGTTTCACCAGTTGGCAATGTGTGCAATCGGTTGTTTATCTTTTGGCCTTGCTTATTTTTTACCACCGGAGAAATGCGGTAATGCAGGCATGATATTTATGTTGATTTGGCCCGTACTCACCATTTTACATACCATAAGACGAAAACAATTAAACAGTAAATTTTCGGCTGAAGAAATTTTAAAACACACAGAGCATCTTAATGAAAAGCCATAAAATAAAATGATTTTGAGTGATTAAAGTTTAATGCTTCAGTGCTCGTTTTTTAATCATGCCCCCTTTAGTATCCTTCACACTGTTCATCACCACAAAAGCATTGGGATCAATTTTTTCAATTTCAGTATTAAGTTTATTTAATTCAAGACGAGTGATTACAGTGTAGATAATATCAATCTCACCTGTTTCACCTTTCTTGCCGTAGCCGCGTTTACCCCTGTAAACAGTTACACCGCGTCCCATTTTATTTATAATCATCAATCGTATTTCATTGCTGTGAGATGAAATAATAGTAACGCCTGTGTATTCATCAATACCTTCAATTACAAAGTCGAGAGTTCTGGATGCAGCGAGGTAAGTGATCATCGAATACAAAGCAGTTTCAATGGAAAGCAAATAAGTAGCTGCAGAAAAAATAATCACATTAATGATGATAATGATATCGCCAATGGTTGTACCTAATTTTCGGCTGAGAAAAATTGCAAGCACTTCTGTTCCGTCAATCACAGCACCTCCTCTTACTGAAAGACCAATGCCTGCACCAAGAAAAAATCCACCGAATACAGCTACTAATAATTTATCATGTGTTACGTCAGGAAAATGTACGAACGCCACGCATAATGCAAGACCACCTATTGCAAGCGCAGTTTTAATTGCAAATTGAGATCCTATAATTTTGTAACCTAAAAAAACAAACGGAATATTTATTATAACAAGTAAAAGATAAAGTGGCATAGAAGTAATTTCAGTTATGAGCAGCGATATTCCGGTTGCACCACCATCAATAAATTTATTGGGCAATAAAAAACTCTCTAAACCAAAAGCTGCTGAAAATATTCCTGTTGAAATCAATAACACATCTTTGAATGATCGCACAACGACAATCTTTAACTCGCGAAAGCCTTTCGCAATAATAAACGGGGAATGTTCCTTTTCATCAGGTTGCTTCTTATCCCTGAGAACTGTTTGAATAACTACTTGCGTCCAGAATGGGTCCATATCAGATGAATGTTGGCAAATTTTTAAATGCCTGATTAAACTGCTGCAAAATAAATTTTTTCTACACTAAAACTTTAAAAGCGCTTACAAAAAACTTTTCCTTCCCTGCTTTGATTAAGGTGTTTAACAATTATATTCGCTTCCTACACTTTTAAATTTTACACCATTATGCCACGTACCTCATTAATGCAAGTTGTAAGGCGAGCCTTTCACATAGCAAAACAAGCCAGCAATTCCTCATCAACTGATAAGGAAGAAGTTGTAGAACAGATTTATGCATCGGGTTATTCACGAAGACAATTTATCGGCAACACTGTAAAGAGCGCTGCTGTGTTAGGTTTAGGTTTACCGTTATTACAGTCATGTGCCAGAGAAGAAATTAAACCTGGCGACACAGGGGTTGATTTCTTAAGCAACCGCCTTATTGGTTGTCCTAAAATAGTAATTGTAGGTGCAGGTGTGGCCGGCCTTAATTGCGCATTTACATTGCGTGATGTTGGCATAGCTTCTACTGTTTATGAAGCAAGCACGCGCCACGGAGGGCGCATGAACACAGCAAAAAATATTTTAGCACCAGGACTTACCACAGAAATGGGTGGAGAGTTTATTGACTCAGGCCATCATCATATTTTAAAATTAGCGCAGCGTTTCGGTTTAAACTTAATTGATACTAATGATTCACAGATCAATGGTTTGACTAAAGATGTTTTCTTTTTTGATAACACTTCATATACCGAGGCTGATGTTATAAACGCCCTCCTTCCCATTGCGGCAACTATCCAGGCAGATATAGATACACTGCCAGATACCATTACTGCCTGGAATCCAGGTGGCGCTACGGCTTTTGACAATGTAAGCCTTGAGCAATACATCAATAATCTCAACTGCGTGCAGTGGTTAAAAGAATTACTTACTGTAGCCTACGTTACTGAATACGGGCTTGATGCCGCAGAACAATGCTGCATCAATATGCTTTACCTGATATCGGTTGATACTTCAAACGGCTTTCAAATTTTTGGAGATAGTGACGAACGTTATAAAATTGAAGGTGGTAATCATCACATTCCAAACAAACTTGCAAAGGCATTGTGCCAGCAAATTGAATACGATCGCAAGTTGGTAGAAGTTGATTTAAAAAATAATGGCAAGTATCGTTTGCATTTTGAATCATCTTGCGCACCAACTACAACTGTAAATGCTGATATAGTAGTATTCGCATTGCCCTTTACATTGCTCCGTGAAGTCACGTTTAATTTTCCATTGCCTGCATGGAAAACCAATGCAATTCAAAATTTAGGTTATGGAACTAATGCAAAAGTTATGGCAGGATTTAACACCCGTTACTGGCAAACATTTAATAAAGCAGGCCAGGTTTTTACAGATGAAAGTTTCCAGTTGGGTTGGGACAACAGCGAATTGCAAGGCGGTACTGCCGGAGGCTATACTTTTTATTCAGGTGGTACTGCTGGCGTTACTGTGGGTAATGGAAGCGCAGTATCGCAATACAACAATTTAATTACAGGTTTGGAAAAAGTTTATCCGGGCATTACTGCACAGCATAATGGAAATGTTGTACGGTTCCATTGGCCAACCTTTCAATATACAAAAGGAAGTTACGCCTGTTATAAAACCGGACAGTACACCACTATTACAGGTTATGAACGCAAACCGGTTGACAATTTATTTTTCTGTGGAGAGCACTGCAGTCTTAGTTTTCAAGGTTATATGAATGGCGGTGCTGAAACGGGTGAAAAAGCGGCTAAAAAGATTTTGGAAAAAATTGGTGTAACAGTTTAACCGCGTTTCACCATCAACTGAATACTCTCAAAGAAGTACCGGTAAGTGCTGTATTATATTTTGTAAGTGATGATGATGCAGGCCCGTTTATTACTGCACCTGTTTCAGAAAAATTGCTGCCATGATTAGGACAATGAAAACGGTTTTGACTCCCTTCATAGCTTATAGTAGTTCCTTCATGCGTGCATGTTTGTGAAACAGCAATAAAATTTCCTGTTGTTGATTTTGCTACAATCACTCCATCCTGATAAATAAATCCACCAATATTATTAAGTGCGCTGTTAGCACTTTGTGTAAGGTCTAAAGTGAAGTCAACAATTGCAGGTGTGCTATCACTTTTTTTACAACTGTTTAAGCATGAGGCAAGCACAAATGCTCCTGCACTCATGCCTGTCAGTTTTAAGAATTCCTTCCTGTTCATAAATTTGAATTTTTGCGAAAGGTAACAGCATGAATTAAACAATAAACATGAATTAAGAAAAATTTCAGTTAACTGACTTTGATAACCCGATAATTTTAAAACAAATTTTATTCTATTTATGCACTTTCTTTTCATTCATTAAAACTATAGTGAGATAAAACAAGTAGGTGAGCAAAAATTATTTTTCAGGAAAAACTATTTTAATAACGGGTGCCTCATCAGGTATCGGCAAAGCGCTGGCCGAAGGCTTGGCCGCCCATGATGTGCAATTAATTTTAACAGCGCGCAGAACAGATGAACTCAAATCGCTCAGTAATGCCTGCACTGAAAAAGGTTCAACTTGTTTTTGCTTTTATTTAGACCTGGGCAACAGTAACAGCATTGATGATTTTTGCAATACCATAAAAAAAGATTTTAAAAGCCTGGATATTCTTATTAATAATGCCGGCATAAGTCAGCGCTCGCTTGCTGAGGAAACTGAATTAAAAGTTGATCGCATGTTGATGGAAGTAAATTTTTTTGGCACTGTTCATCTTACCAAGGCATTGTGGCCATTGCTAATACATTCTCAACAAGGACAAATTGTTTTGATGAGCAGCCTCACCGGAACATTCGGATTCCCGCTCAGAAGTGCTTACGCAGCCTCCAAACATGCCATTGAAGGCTTTTTTGAATCGTGGTTTTTAGAAAATAAGCATCATAAAATTTTTTTTTCCGTTATTGCACCCGGACGCATTCAAACAAACATTTCGTTTTCGGCTTTAAAGAGTGATGGCTCTGCCCATGCTTTATTAGATAAAGGGCAGGAAAAAGGAATTCCTGTAGCGATTTGCGCAGCTAAAATTATCAGGGGAATTAAAAAACGGAAACGAAAAGTTTACATTATTAAAAATGAATGGGTGCTCCTGTTCCTTCATAAATATTTCCCCCGGCTCTTCGAGCGATTAGTAATAAAGTTAAAACTGTTATAATATGAATTTAGTTTCAGGAATACAGCAGGTAGGTATTGGTGTTCACAATGCTGAGGATGCTTTTAAATGGTTCAGGCAAACTTTTGGTATCAATGCAAAAATATTTGATGATGAAGCAGAAGCCACATTAATGAAATCCTATACAGGCAATGCTGTCCACAAACGCAGAGCCATACTTGCTTATAATATGAATGGCGGTGGCGGGACTGAAATATGGCAATTTACTTCGCGCAAATCTGCAGAGTCAAAACAAGTAGTTAAATGGGGGGATTTAGGTATCAATGCTGTTAAGTTAAAAAGCAACAATGTTGAAAAAAGTCATCTTCAAATAAAATCAAAAGATAAAACTGAATTGTTTGATGATCCGGGTAAAAACAAAAGTTTTTTTGTTTCAGATAATCTCCAGAATGCATACCAGGTGGTTGACGATAATTCATGGTTTAAACGACAATCATATATGCAGGGTGGTGTGTGCGGTGCTATAATAGGTGTAAGCAACATGGATAAATCGCTTGCATTTTATAAAGATGCATTTAATTTAAATGAAGTGGTGTATGATGTTACCGGCACTTTTGATGATCTTGGAAAAGATTCGGCTGGCAAACGTTACAGGCGGGTTTTGCTCAAATTGGAAAATGATTATAAAGCTGCTTTCAGCAAATTACTTGGCGATATTCAGATTGAATTAATTCAGTCATTTGATGATGTGCCTCATAAAACTTACGATAACCGTTATTGGGGAGATATAGGTTTTATTCATTTATGTTTTGATGTTCCCGATATGCAGGCTTTAAAATCAAAACTGCATAAATCAGGATATTTGTTTACAGTTGACAGTGCAGATACCTTTGATATGGGCGATAGCGGTGGCCGCTTTGGTTATGTTGAAGACCCTGACGGAACATTAATTGAAATGGTGGAAATACATAAATTGCCTGTAATGAAAAAATTAGGCATTTATTTTAATGTCAAAAACCGTAAGCGCCAAAAACCGCTGCCTGACTGGATGGTAGGACTGCTCCGTTTAAACAAAGTGGCGGATTAAAAAATAAATTCCAATTAAGATCAGCACATAGAAAGGCAACAGAAAAACAAGCAGTCCAAACAAAACTGAATCGTAATGTACAGTGCCTTTTGTAAACTTACCGGTTAAAAAACTACATATCCAATAATGTGGTATTAAAATTATTGAAGCATGTATAGCTGATGGAATAAATTTCTTTGTGGGTTTAATCTCCTTCTCATTAAATCCTTGTTTGATTTTTGATAGCAATTCAACACCATTATATTTTTTTTCAAGATTGTTCCAGTTGGTTATAAACTTTTGTTGCCTTATTGAACCATCAACAAGTTCATCATCTGTAAAAATTAATTCTTCGAGGCTTGATCTTAATTGCCGATTAAACTGCGAACTGAAATTTGGCTGATCTAATATCTCTATAAAATCATTTCTCGATAGCGGAGATCCGAAATTTATGATCATTGATTTGCCGGCTCCTTTGTAATGCTGGTAAGTGAGACCTACAGGAATTACAACTGTATGCATTGTGTTTTCATATTGCCAGGCTTGTTGCGCTAATCGCATCACTCCTTTTTTAAGCGGACGCAACTTCCAATTGTTTATGCAAAGCCCTTCTACAAAAATCAATACTGTTCCATTAGCATTAAAAATTGATTGACATACTTGAAATGTCTCCAGATTTTTGCTGACATTTTCTATACCCTCGCTCAAACGATAAACAGGAATCATGTGGCTGGCTCTCAAAATTCCGGCTGCAATTTTATTTTTAAAAGCATCGCCCCGCGTAAGTGAATTTACAGGTTCATCTAAATTCACAGCAACTATCATTGCATCCATAAATGAATTAGGATGATTAATTGCAAGTATAATGGGTGTGTTAGCCAAAACATTTTCTTTGCCTATAACAGTTACCTTCTGATAAAAAACTGAAAATGCTTTTTTAAAAATATACCGCGTTATATAATAAAACATTGTTAATTCGTTTGAAAAATCCCCTGCAAGATAAGACCGCAAGATGCAAAAGCCAGGACAAAACGGAAAACGTAAGTTTTGATAACCTACATAAAATTAAAGGATTATTATCACTAAATTAAAAAAGCCTTCGCTGGTTTTAAAACCAGCGAAGGCAAGAAAAAAATTTATACTCATTCGGTTTCTTTCTCCTTTGTTCTTGGTTAAAAACCTGTCAAGCAAATCGGGAACTTTTTCAAACGCTCCGCTTAATCCTTTTGATGAGCGTGAAGGAATAAATTCAATTTCACTAATTTATAATAAAATCTATTCCCGTATCACTGTTAGCTTTTGACGAAAGATTCCATTTTCATTTTCGATGTTTATTAAATAAACACCTGAAGGCAGATCATTAATATTTATTGTTTGCTCATCATTGCCTTTCAGTATTACTGTTTTTGTAAGTTCACCTGTAACCCCGTATATTCTTAATATGCTGCTGACATCAAAAACTGATTGCACCGTTATATGATCAGATGCAGGATCAGGAAACACGCTTATACCGCTACCTGGTGCTTTGTTATCCATTACATTTTCAACGGTAAATTCTTTTGGCATAGGCGTTCCTCCTGTAATAATAATCAACTGTGGCCGGTTATCTGCTGCCTCTTTTGTGTTAAACTTTGAACGTGTTGCCGGTGTTTCCCATTTATTACGCAACATAATGGAAATCAGGTTCGCTCCTGAAATTTGTTTAGCTGCAAAATATTCAGTCAGATCCCATGAATAATACTGTCGTGTTATGCCAACTGTTTTAGCCTGCACAACATCGTTATCATGCGAAGGCTGATTTGCATTGGTAATTCCAGTCTCTGTCCAGTTATTATTATTCACATTATGCACTTCCACTATTGCAGATCCGTCTTTTACATTTCCATACAGGCGCAACTTAGCTGAAGTAATAACCCCTGTTATACCTGATATATCAAACTTAAGAAATGATTTTTGATTGTAATCAGTACCTATAGCTCTCTTGGTAATCATATACCCGGCACTGCCATAATTGTTATTAGCATATATCCCGCTTTGCACATAAGCATCGGCCAGAAAGTTTAAATTTATGCTTTGTATGCCTGGCAATATTGATAAAACTGAAGCCGGAACAATCTTTTTAATAATGCCTGGCCCTTCATATTTTACAATTAGTTTATTACCGGTTGCCCTGTCAAAGTAATCCAGTGTAATGGCATGCTTGCCTGCTTTCAATCCAATACGTCCCGTTTTTTCAATAGAAGCGTGTATCCCATCATTATCTACAACTAAATCATTTCCGATATATAGCCTGCTGCCATCATTTGATGTTGTATAAAATGTATAAATGCCATCGGTGAGTATGCGGATAAACCCGGTAAATCTAAAGCCAAAAAAGTCAGCCTGCGTAGCGGGTGTTAAATCAAAATTGTTTACTGTGCCTGTAGCCGCAGGTGTGAGCACGTCAAAATCCGGAATCTTTGTCCATGTGCCGGTAAAGAAGTCGTAATTCAAGCCGGCTATTGTACTGCCTGGTATGTTCGGATCGCGGAGCTGCGCTTCATAGTTGGCCGTGTATGTTTTATTATTAACAGGAATGGCAATGTCATGAGTCTTTGCACCACCTGTTGTCCAGTTGATATAATTATACGTCAGCGCATTGTCTATTGTTTGGTGAGAAATTGCACCTATCGGGATAAGCATGCCTTCCACTGCCTGTATAGTATATGGTGCGTAAAATGGCTGTCCGTCAAATGTGATTTTTAAACCAGGTGGATTGGAGGCAATGATGACGGTAGTTAGCCGGGGATCAATATCAACAAAATCAGTGTCAGTTTCATTTTGTGAATCTTTTACAACTAATACTAACCTGTAATAAACCGTGGCTTCAATTTCACCGCTGTTTGGAATATAAAACGAACCGCCTTTTACACCGTCAGGTGCGACAGGACCGGGATGTATATGCATATCATGATGAAACTCCACATACCATGTAAAGGCACTTGCAGGAAGTGTTCCGTCTTCGGGATCAGTGCCTGTGCCTGCAAACGTTATCGTTGTGCCTGCCATATAAGTAGTGCCTGCTGCGGGCGAAGTTATACTTGCCAGAGGTGGATTATTGGCGCCCGTAACTGTTAGTGTAGCCGTATTACTTGTGGCAGTGCCTGAACTGTTAGTTACCGTTACACTATAGTTTCCTGCATCAGCAGCTATTACTGATGTTATGGTATATGATGAGTTAACCGCTCCGCCTATGTTTGTTCCGTTCTTTTTCCATTGATAATTAAGCGGTGCTGTACCGGTTGCTGTAACGCTGAAAGTAACAGGATTTCCTTGTGCCTTAGTAATGCTGTTAGGCTGGTTGGTAATAACAGGTGCCCCAGATGAGCTATAAACTATTTTAAAAACTGCGCCAGCGGTTCTTGATAAAAAATAAAGATTGCCGTCATTACCTGTAATAAGTCCTACAGTTCCATTTGCTATGCCCGTGGCAAAGCCGCTCTCTGTCCAAGCACTGCCATTAGGTGTAAGCATGCCAATCCAGTTATTGCAATGCTCAAGAAAAAAATAACATCCGATATATTGAGATGGATAGTTGGTTGAGGGAGGATTAAGAAATGTGCCCCCTGTAATGGCACACCCTTCAGTATTAGAGCTGCCATGCATGTAACTATAAACAGGGCTGACAAAATTTGTCCCCTGTCCTTCTTCAGCTGGCCAACCAAAATTACGGCCGGGAAGAGTTGCATTGTCAATTTCTTCGTAGGTAGCTTGTCCAACATCGTTTACAAATATTTTCCCTGTGCCGGGTTGCACGGCTAATGTAAATGGATTTCTCAAACCATAACTCCATATTCTTCTTCTCTGGGCAGAGCCTGTTGTAAAAGGATTTCCGGGAGGAATGCCTCCATCGGTTTTAATTCTCAATATTTTTCCAAGATAAGTGTCAAGGTTCTGAGAATTAGCAGAATTGGCATTTTCACCTACACCAACATAAAGGAATCCATCTACTCCAAACTGCAAATTACCGCCATTGTGATTAGTGGCAGTGCTGAGCGGATCAAGATCAAGCAATACCATTTCGCTGCCAGGTACTGCAACATCACCGTTGGCAGTAAACCTGCTTATGCGATTATTGGCAGCCGATGCAAGCGTATAATACAGATAGATATAATGGTTGGAGTTAAAAGCAGGATCGAAAGCAATGCCTAACAGTCCGCGTTCGCCCGATTCATCAACACTCAAAGAAATAAATGGTTGCGCAAGCATGTTACCATTTTTAATCACCATTAATGCACCATTTTGCTGCGCTACAAACAAACGTCCGTCAGGGGCAAATGCCATTACAGTAGGGCTTCCTAAACCATTAGAAACCTGCACCTGGCTAAATCCGGGTGGCAGATTTTGCGCATTAAGAAAATTGTCAACTGACAACATCACTAATAATAAAGAGATCAAAATAGATAATAGTGACATTTTAAAAATAGCAGTTAATCTTAACCGCGGAGAAATAATAATTTTCATGTTATTAAAATTAAATTTATGAGTTTAAAAAAAAGTGAGCGGGTAATTGTTTTGATAAAAAATCGAACAAAAATTCCAGAGTGATTATAAAGCACCCCACTTGTTAAACTCTAAAATTATATGCCATGTTAATCCGTTACATAAATCTATTCCCTGATAACAGTTAGCTTTTGACGAAAGATTCCATTTTCATTTGCGATGTTTATCAAATAAACACCTGGAGGCATATCATTAATATTTATTGTTTGTTCACTTTTAGCTTTAAGTGCTGCAGTTTTTATAAGTTCACCTGTAATCCCGTATATTTTTATTATGCTACTTACATCTAAAACTGACTGCACAGTTATATAATCAGATGCAGGATCAGGAAACAGGCTTATACCAACATGCGATTCATTATTATCTATTGCATTTTCTGCCGGAAGTTGTTTAGGGATAGGTGCTGGTTTGGTAATAATAATCAACTGCGGTTGATAATTGGCAGCCTCTTTTGTATTAAACTTTGCACGTGTTGCCGGTGTTTCCTTGTCATTATACAACATAATTGACACCAGGCTTTCTCCTGAACTTTGTTTAGCTGCAAAATATGATAAAAGGTCCCATGAATAATACTGTAGTGAATCACCAACTGTTTTAGCCTGTACGATATTGCTATCATGAGGAGGCTGATTTGCAGCGGTAATGGCAGTTTCAGCCCAGTTGTTGTCACTCACATTATATACCTCAACATTTGCAGATGCATCTTTTATGTTGCCATATAAACGCAACTTAGCTGAAATAATAACACCAGTTAAAGCTGATATATCAAACTTAAGAAATGATTTTTGAATATCATCAGTTAATGAAGTTTGCTTTGTTTTCATTAACGCAACGCTGCCATAATTGATTGTATCATAAATCCCGTCCTGTACATAAGCATCTGCCGTAGTACTTAAATAAAAGCGCTGTGTGCCCGGCAATATTGATAATGCTGATGCGGGAATACTTTTTTTATTAATACCGGGACCTTCATATTTTACAATTAATTTATGAATAGTTACCCTGTCAAAGTAATCAACTGTAATTGCATGTTTGCCAGCTTTCAATCCAATACGCCCCATTTTTTCGACAGCAATGTGCAGGCCATCATTATCCACTACTAAATCGTCTCCGATATACAACCTGCTGCCATCATTAGATGTGGTATAAAAGGTGTAAATACCATCTGAGGGCACATGAATAAAACCGTTAAATCTAAATCCAAAAAAGTCGGCTTGTGTAGCCTGCGTTAAGTCAAAATTATTTACTGTGCCTGCTGCCACGGGCGTGAGTAAGTCGAAATCGGGAATCTTTGTCCATGTGCCGGTATAAAAATCATAATTCAAACCAGCTACTGTAATGCCCGGTGAATTTGGATTGCGAAGCTGCACCTCATAGTTGGCGGTGTAAGTTTTATCATTAACAGGAATGGTAATATTATGCGTCATTGCACCACCCGGTGTCCAGTTGGTATAATTATACGTTAGGGCATTGTCAATTGTTTGGGGAAAAATTGCACCAATAGGCACCACCATGCCTTCAACCATATCTATCGAGTATGGAGTAATAAATGGCTGACCGTTAAAGGTGACTTTTAACCCCGGTGGATTAGAAGCCATGGTAACGGTAGTAAGTCGCGGCATAATATCAACAAAAGCAGTATCCGTTGCACTATGTGCATCTGTTACAACAAGTACTAACCTGTAATAAACCATGGTTGCAATTTCACCGATGTCAGGAATATAAAACGAACCGCTTTTTAAGCCATCAGGTGCAGTGGGACCGGGATGTAAATGCGTATCATGATGAAACTCAACATACCACCTAAATGCACTTGCCGGAAGTATTCCGTCCTGTGGATCGGTGCCTGTGCCTGTAAACGAAATTGAGGAGCCGGCTGCATAAGTAGTGCCTGCTGCGGGCGAGGTAATCACAGCTACAGGAGGATTATTGGGACCTGTAACTGTAAGCGTAACCGTTTTACTAAAAACAGTATCTACACTGTTGCTTACTTTTACACGATAATTTCCTGAATCAGCAGGTACAACTGATGCTATGGTATATGATGGGTTAACCGCACCGGTTATTTTTATTCCGTTCTTTGACCATTGATAATTAAGGGCTGCTGCACCTTTGGCTGATACACTAAACGTAGCAGCATTACCCAGTGACTTTGAAATGCTTTTAGGTTGATTTGTTATAACAGGCGCCCCGGTAGGATTATAAATTATTTTATAAACTGCGCCACCGCTTCTTGATAGAAAATAAAGATTACCATCATTGCCGGTTATAATTCCTATAGATCCGAGTGCTATGCCTGTGGCAAAGGTGCTGTCCGTCCATGAACTTCCGTTAGGTGTAAGCATGCCAATCCAGTCATTACAATGTTCAACAAAAAAATAACATCCAGTATATTTTGCAGGATAGTTTGTTGAGGGAGGATTAAAAAAAGTTCCGCCTGTTATGGCACAGCCTTCATTATTGGCGCTGCCATGCCCGTAACTATAAACAGGGCTGACAAAATTTGTACCCGGTCCTTCTTCGGCAGGCCAGCCAAAATTATGGCCCGGTAAGGTTGCATTATCAATTTCCTCGTAGGTCACCTGTCCCACATCGTTTACAAATATTTTCCCGGTACCGGGTTGCACAGCTAATGTAAACGGATTTCTCACACCATAACTCCATATTCTTTTTTTCTGGGCAGTGCCCGTTGTAAAAGGATTTCCGGTAGGAATGCCTCCATCGGTTTTAATTCTTAATATCTTGCCATGATAAGTGTTCAAATTCTGGGAGTTAGCAGGATAGTCATTTTCACCTACGCCAACGTAAAGATATCCGTCAGTTCCAAACTGCAAACTACCACCATTGTGATTAGTAGCTGTACTAAGCGGATCAAGATCAAGCAATACCATTTCGCTTCCCGGCACAGCAACATCACCGTCAGCAGTAAACCTGCTTATGCGATTATTGGCACCAGAAAGAAGCGTATAATAAAGATAAATATATTGATTGGTGTTAAAATCAGGGTCGAAAGCAATGCCTAAGAATCCTCGCCCACCCGATTCATCAACGCTGAGAAAAACAAATGGTTGCATAAGTATGTTACCGTTTTTAATGACCTTTAATGCGCCATTCTGTTGAGCTACAAACAAGCGTCCGTCAGGAGCAAATGCCATTACAGTGGGGTTAATTAAACCGGTAACCACCTGCACCTGTGCAAAACCCGGAGGCAGATTTAGTGCATTAAGGAAATTGCCAACTGAAAATACAACTAATGAAATTGAAATGATGAAAGTGAATAATACTGACATTTTAAAAACATCAGTTAATCTTAACCTCTGGTAAGTAAGAACGTTCATGTTATTAAATTTATGTTTTTTAAAATAATGAGAGAATGATTTTTGTCGTTAAAATACAAATGATTTTTCTGAGAAGCGTATATAAAATACCTCACTTGCTAAACTATATAAAACCATACCGCGTTAATCCGGTAAAATGAACCTGAATTTATCAGCGAAACTTAAAAAGCAAAATCATCCTTCTTAAAATCAAAACTGAGTATCTTATTAAGCGCTTCTATCAAAAAAGTAAAATTATTTGGTTTAGTCAGGAAGAGCGATGCTCCCAACTTTTTTGATCGTTCCACATCGTTGGGTTGACTGGAGGTGGAGTAAATTATTACAGGTATATCTTTATAACGGTCCTGCCTCTTTAAAATTGAAAGGCACTCAAAACCATCCATTACAGGCATATTAATATCAAGAAAAATAATATCAGGTGGTGGTGGCCAGGCAATTTTTTCAAGTGCATCAAGTCCATTGTTGGCAATAATACATTCAGGAACGTTCTGCAGTTCGCTTAACGCATCTTTAAACAGATACTGATCATCTGCATCATCATCAACAAATAAAACCTTTTTTGCGTAGTTCATAAGTTTAGGTTTAGTGCAAACGTAAAAAATTTAACTAACCAATTTATCGAAATTTAAAATTAAATTAATCAATTAACTATGAATAACATTTTTTATCGCATTTAATTGAATGCAATTTGTTGCATAGAATTTGCAATACATCATTATGGTTGGTTTAGGTTCGGGGCAGTGTGGTTACTGCCCCGCTTTTATTTATGACATCTGCAATTGCTTTTTAACGCCCTGCTGTAGCCACTTTCCAAAATAATTTCCTTACAGATTTAAAGTTCAGAAAAACAAATTTTAAGCCAATTAGTTTTCAATAATCAAAAGTATCGGCATTTTATTTCGCAATTACTTCACCCCAAATCGGGAAATAAATTCCCACACTGCTGGTTGGTACTTAATCAGTCAATTGCTGCATAATCTGAAAAGTGTTTTTTTACAATTCTTTTAATCATTTCTTGCGAAAGTGGCTTGTTTTCAAAACCATTGATACGATTAAACTTTTTTGCTTTTTCCTCATCATCAGGATTCAATGAAGTAGTGAGCATGATAATAACATTTTTAGCTTTCAGATCAAAAGATAGTTTCTCATATTCCCCAAGAAACTCCCAGCCATTCATTTTTGGCATATTGATATCTAAAAAAATCAGATCAGGGGAAGGAGTTTCATTAGCCAGTATTTCTAATGCCTCAAAACCACTTACCGCAATCCTTAGATGATGAGTAACATCTGCTTCATTAATTATGAGCTGGTGAAAATAATTATCATCTTCATCATCATCAATCAGCATAATAAGATTTAGTTTCTTTTTCATCAGATTTTGTTTTTTTCTATTATAAAATAAATTATCCATCCCATTTTTACCCGCAAAAAAAATCAAAATATCATTCAATTCGTTTTGAAATTTTATGCCTTAGCCTGAGTTATCCTGATCAATTCATTTCTTCTTGTTACAAGTGCTTCGATAGTTTCAAAGAATTCCATACTTTCTTTATTATTCAAATATTTTACACCTTCATTTCCCAACTGGATAACATATTCAGAATAAAACATTACAAAAGGCCTTGGTTTACCTGAACCTTGCTCATCAATCACGCCCTGGTAAATAGTTTCAATTGAATATACACAACTGTTTATTATAGCAAGATATTCGGGCAATACATAATTTTCCATTTCATATAAAGCCCACAGTTCATAATCCTGTTCTGAAACTTCTGTGAGTTTATTATGTTTATAAATAAAATATTTCATGCAAATAATTTGTCCATTGAAATGATGAATCAAACTGCACCAATAAGTCTTACAAGAAACGGACGCATAAAAACCGGGTAATATTTTAGTTGAATAAATTTTAAACTTCCTGATTTAAATTATCATTCAGTTAAGACTACCCTTCATAGAATAACCCTGAAAAGCAATCATACTTTAAGAAGATAAAATTTCACTCCCCTACTCTACTATATATCATTTGCTGTTATTGTCAGCAACATAAGCATGGCCTCTCTTCATCAGATTCTTTAACAAATGCCTGGGTTATTATTTATCCTTTAATTAAAGACCATAAAAAAACCGTGCCTGATATTGGAATGACATCAAGAACTCAAAAGAAAAGCCGTTATATGTTTATTGACAACGGCTTCACTTTTTAATTTTACAATTTAATTATTGCACTGCAATGCGAATGGTTTTTGTTTTTATTCCATTGCGTTCCAATGTGAGCAAGTAAATTCCCTGCGACAACCTTGCAAGTCAAGTACCGTTGAGTTAGTTCCCTCAACAGATGTATTTTCTTTCCTGATAAGAACATTACCAATCATGTCTGCAATTTTAATTGTAATTTTCTTTCGCAGCAGTTTCAAATGAAACATTTAATATGCCCGATGAAGGATTGGGATATGCGCTTACATTATCATCATCAACTGTTACTTCATCACTATCAAGAGTGCGGCAATTAAGATTTACTGCAATTGTCTTGTAGTGAATGATGATGAACTACAAGAATTATTTGCCTTCACGCTTAAAGTGACAGAAGCTGATGTTGGATAAGTATATTTAACCGTTACTGATGATCCTGTTGTTGAACCCACAAAAGTAGCACCACCAGTAACTGTCTATGAGTATGATGCGGCACCTCTAACTGTGCTGATTGAATAACCAACTGATGTGTTCGATTTGCAAACTGAAGCATTTCCTGTAATTGATCCGGGTTGTGTTAGCGCAGCGTGACATTAACAATGAAACTGCACTTGAACCGCAACTGTTGTTTGCCTTAACGGTGATGTTTCCTGAATTTGCTCCTGCTGGATTTACAGTTGCTTAAGTGCCAGGTTATTTATCGGGAAATAATTTCCAAAGTAAATAATCAAGCGACCCGAAAATAAGACTGCCGCCCACAGTATTTGCACCGGTTGGATTTGCAGGATTATAGCCATAATACAAATCAGGTTTCATTAAAGAATTGTAATTAGCCTGATTTAAGTAAGGTGTGAAAATTGGTCTGAAAAAGTCCTGTTGGGGTTGGTAGGTATTCAAACTTAATTTGGGAATACTGAATGGATCTGTTTTGTTAAGGTAATGTTTAAATGAAGAATAACTTCTGAAAGAAAATTGTGAGTGACTACTGAAAACGTTTAAACTATATGAGGGCGCATGGTTTTGAGAAGTATCTGTATGATAAATACTATCCTGTTGTGCCTGGCAAAAAACAATCGTCATAGCAATTAATAATGTCAATGGGAGCTTAGTGTGTGCCATTTTTTTTGCAAATGGTAATTAATTATCAAAGGTAGCATAATTTATAAATGCACAATTCCTTTTGAAAAACTAACTGTAAAAACCACTTCAATTTTTCTTCAAGGCACTATGGGGAAGTAGCTAACCGTAAAAAATTATGCTTTTGAATTTCTTCGTAAAACATCCAGCAGAATTGTCATTCTGAAAAAAATCATGACTGTCCAACTGTTGACCGCGCAAATCTATTGAAAGTATTGCTATTATTGGATTTGAATTATGCTCTTTGATTTTTCGATTTGAATATGGCAGAAAAATCCACGCTGTGACAAGGTGACTCAGTTACTCCCGCTTTAGGAGAGTGTCCTGTGTCGCAGTGCAATTAGTACCCAATGCATTTTGCTAAACCACAAATCCTTTTTTTGTGTATCACTGCATCACTGCATTAAATAAAAAAATAATTGCTTAATGTTAATCAACTTAGGTATTCCTGGTTCCTCTTATTCTCAATTGCTGTGGTAATGTGTCACAAGCTAATTAAATCAATGAAACTTTTCACCCTTCCTGAGCATTTCAAGAATTACTTTCATCCGTTTTTCTCTTGTTTCAGGTTTCTTTGCCGTTTGCAGTCTCCATGTTATGGCAAAAGTGTTTGCCTTGTTAAGTGAATTAAAAAATTCCAATGCCTTTTTATTCTTTGAAAGCGCTTTTAGAAAATCATCCGGTATCTGCATGTTTGCCGGAGAGTCATAAGCTTTATCAAGTCTGCCATCTTTTTTAGCTTCTTCAAATGCTTTTATACCGGCAGGTTTCATTCTGCCTTCTTTTTCAAGGCGGTTGATATGCTCTATATTTATTTTCGACCAGATGCTCCGTGCCCTGCGTGGCGTGAATTTCTGTATCCACGATTGATCATCGTTGCTCTTAGCCTGTCCATCAATCCAGCCATAACATAGTGCTTCATCGAGGGCTTCAGCCCGGCTAACTGAGTTAATATCCGAATCTTTTTTAAAGAGCTTTATCCACACTCCATTAATTTTGTCGTGATTCCGTTCAAGCCAGCGGTGCCATTCTTTTTGGGTTTTAAATGCCATTACAGCGAAGTCAATTTTGTTTTTAGATTTTTCTGCCATAGATGAGTGTTAATTATTCGAAGTAATAATGAGGGCTTCAAATATAAAGGGATTTAGAGATGCGATGACGAAATGATAAAGTTTCCGCCCGCTGTAGCAAAGTATCCCGTGCCGCTGTGGTAAGATGTCCCACATACCCGGCTCCTGTTTTACGGGACAAATCGTGCAGTGCAATTAGTACACGATGCGTTTTGTTAAACCGCAAATTTCATTTCTTTGCGTGGCTGTGCTCTTATGGTTATAGCTTGAGTTAGCCTGCTAATAATTGATTAAATAATTTTATCGCTATTCCGATACTATCAGAACTGAAAATAATTACTACAGGTATGAGTGAAAAAAAATGAAAGTCATTCCAATAAGAAATATTAAACCGCCACAAGATGAACCGGTTTTTTCCGAGAGCTTTAGCATACGTGATGTTAATGATTTACTTGGTGGCAATGACATGGTACAGGATCTTCACAGGCATGATTTCTTTTTTATTCTTGCGCTGAAAAAAGGAATAGGAAGTCACGAAATAGACTTTACATCATACGAAGTTTCTGACAATTCTGTTTTTCTTATGCGACCCGGTCAGGTACATCAACTTACACTAAAAACAGGAAGTACGGGATACCTGATGCAATTTAAGACTGATTACTATCATCCTCATGACAAAGTATCAAATCAGCAATTACGCAAGGCAAATAATAAGAACCTATGTCAACTTGATGCGAATGGATTAAAGAAGTTGTTTTCTATATTGACATATATTTATCAGGAGAACACAGAAAAAAAAGAAGGTTATCAAGAAGTTATAAAAGCGAATCTTGGTATTTTCTTTATCGAACTTGTCCGGCATCGGCAGAATAGCGATACCACTTCAAATAATGTCAACACCTATACGCAAGAGCAGCTTGAGAAATTTTTAGAACTTTTAGAGACACATATTTCTACCCATAAACAAGTAACAGAATATGCTGACAAGATGAATCTTACCCCTTATCAGCTTGATGCAATAACAAAGGCGACACTAAATAAAACATGTTCAGACCTTATTAATGAATATATTATTTTGGAATCTAAAAGATACCTTCTTGCCACATCTAACCAGGTAAACCAAATAGCATATCATTTAGGTTACGAGGATGTTTCCTACTTTATAAGGTTCTTCAAAAAACAAACCGGGTATTCGCCAGAGGCTTTCAGACACAATTTCAGATAAGTCCTATTCAACCGCATTTTTGTCCTATCCTGCCCGCTACTGCGGGAAGTACTTTTGTGCCCATCAAATATTAATTAAAAAAATAATTTGTATGAACACAAAAATGAAATTAATCTCCTCATTAAAAATCGGGATTGTAATCTACCCCTCTATCACTTTGTTTCTTTTTCTGTTTGGAGCAGCCTTATCTGTTTTGCCATTATATCAAAGAACATTATTGCTC
>JBDTRM010000267.1:0-53756 GCA_039931675.1 Bacteroidia bacterium
TTTAAATATTTTGAATCAGGATAAAGATAAATTTCTTCGTCCCAGGGATTGGCATGTCTAACCAAAATTTCTAAATCGTCAATTACAAAATTTAATTGCTGCGGTAAACTTTTAAGCCACGAAAAGTTTTGGTCCGCCAATAATTGTTTCGTCCACTCTACTCTTACTATTTGCGATTTTTTTTCATCTGCTTTAATTGCACCAATTATGTATGCATCGTGATTTCCTCTTATCACATCATCAGTTAAATTTCTGATAGCATCACAAACCTCATTTACATCAGGATAGTAACCTACCATATCACCGCAACAAATAACTTTATCAACATTTTTAAAATCAGCAAGCACGGCAGTGAGTGCAGCAAAGTTTGCATGAATATCGGCCAATACAGCAATTTTCATAAGCCGGAAAAGTAAGTCTGTTTTAATCCTTCAGCAAGCATAACCTGTGGAATATATTCAAAGGCTTTGCGTGCTTTATCGGTTGGATAATTGCCTCTGAAAAATTCCTGCGTATCATCACCCTCATATTTTATTTCTGTTTTTTTATCTGCAATGCTTATAATTTTTTGAGCAAGCTGTTTCATGCTGATCATTTCTGAACCCGAAACATTAAAAACACCTTCAGCACCATTTGAAAGAGCAAGATGACAGGCGTAAGCAATATCTGTTTCAAACACAAAATTCTGCTCACGTGCTCCGCTTCCTTTTAATATAATTTCTTTACCTGATTTGACAGAGTTGATGAAATTCTTTACCACGGTATTTGTTTTCAGCGAAGGTCCATAAGGTGCTGAAATGCGAAAAATGGTAACTTTAATCAGGCAGGTCAGTGCTGCCTGCAGTATTATATTTTCACCGATAATTTTACTCAGCGCATATACATTAGGCGGATTCAACGGACTTTCTTCATCACAGGCAGTTGAAGTTAAACCATACACGTTGCATGTTGAAGCAGCTATGAAATGTTTTATTTTTGCTTTGCAGGCCCATTCAATAATATTTCTATCAATCAATTGATTTGTAATTAACAATTGATCATCCGGCATCCTTCCTGGAAGTACACAAGCGAAGTGACACACAGCATCAATGTTTTCGAGTTCATTTAATTTTGATAAAGAAGTTTTATCAGCCAGGTCAACTATAATTGAATTCAGATGCCGGGCATACCTGCTTAATCGTATGACTTCGTAACCATATCGCTCTAATTCCAAAGCTGCAACCCCGCCAAGGTAACCAATCGCTCCGGTCACTAAAACCTTTTTATTATTGCCTGTCATTATTGATATGCGGGTTTTATTTTATGGATGCAATTGATTGAATTTTTGAAAACATAAAAACTCAGGGTAACTATTTACAACTTACTTTTTATTGCTTCTGCAGGAATGCCGATAGAAGTAGTGAATGCCACAGTGTTTTCTAAAACCACTGCACCGGCACCAATTGTGCAGTTCTCTGAAATGATTATACAATCTTTAATAATTGAACCTATTCCGATAAAACAACGCTGTTCAATTTTTACCAGGCCTGCTATTGTAACACCGGGTGCAATAAACGTATGATCGCAAACTTCGGAATGATGGGCAATTACAGTTGCTGTATTCAGAGTAATGTTATTGTGAATAATGACACCGTAGTCAAGCACTGCTCCCGGCAAAAAAAAATTGCCTTCTCCGATCAAACAGCTTTTATCAATATAACATGAGGAATGAATAATATTTGCAAACGGAATTCTGCCTTTGAATTTATTATACACATCAGCCCTTGCATTCATCTGACTGTAGCCAATTGCCACTATCAATTTATCGAAAACTCCTTTTTCAAAATCGTTGAGTATTATGGAAGTATTACCAAATACAGGCTTGTCATTAAATTCCTTTTGTTTGAAAAAGTCATCATAATATCCCGCCACTTCAAATCCCGAATCATTAACAGCATGATATGCGATTAGTTTTCCAAGTTCAGCAGCACCGATAATTGCGATCTTCATTTTTAATAAGAATTACCAGGATAAATTACCCTTCAATAATTTTTAAACTTCTATTTGTTTGAAGTAAGTTCATTCAGTGTTTCGATTATATAAGAAACTTCCTCTTTTTTTAATCTTTCATAAACCGGAACTGCCAACCCATGCAGGTATGCCCGCATTGCATTTGGAAATAAACCATTACAATCCAACTGATATTTATCAGAATAAAATTTCATAAAAGGTATGCATTGCGCTCCGTAATTAGTTCCGATGTTTTTTTCTTTCAGCTTTTGAATCAGTGCATCACGATCAATTGATTCATCAGCTATTACATGAAATGTTTGCCATGTATGAAATTTGTTCTTTGAATTTTTCGGCAACAATAAATTTTTATTCCCTTTAAACTCCTTTAAATATTTTTTTGCAACCCTGCTCTTTACAGCAATATTTTTATCCAACCTGCTCAACTGACTGTTCACAAATGCTGCCTGAAAATCGGTTAGCCGGTAATTGAATCCCGCTTCCGTAAAATCCATTTTACCATCTGTAATAGTTTGACCGTGATTGCGAAGTAAACGAAGTTTGCCTGCAAGTGCATCATCATTTGTAGTAATGACTCCACCTTCGCCTGCGGTAATTGATTTGCGCGGATGAAATGAAAACGAACCTGCAATACCGAAACTCCCTACAGGCTGATCATTAATTTTTGAACCAAGTGCGCAAGCGGCATCTTCAATCACAAATAAATTATGCCTGGTTGCAATTTGCATTAACTCATTAATGTCGCAGGCCAAACCAAACTCATGAACGGGAATAATTGCTTTTGTTTTTGGTGTTATTGCCTTTTCAATCAAATCAATATTGATGTTACAATCAGGTAATTTTACATCTATAAAAACAGGAGTGGCACCTACAAGTTCAACTACATTAGCTGTTGCAACATAACTGAAAGCAGGCACAATAACTTCATCGCCTTCACCTATTCCGAGTGCATGCAAAATCAAGTGAAGCGTTGCAGTGCCATTGCTTGCAGCAATAACATGTTTTACTCCGATTAAATCAGCAATTCTTTTTTCAAATGTTTCAACATTTATTCCCTGCACCAACATGCCTGATGCAAGCACTTCGGCAACGGCTTTAATATCTGCTTTAATTATTGACGGCCGTATTAGCGGAATGAAATTCATTTTCGAGTTTTTGTATGTATTTAATGTAACTGCCAATCGCTAAATTATAGTTCTGAAATATTCGGCTGTAAGTGCAATGCCTTCTTCCAAATCAACTTTAGCTTTAAAGTCTAACAGTTCAGAAGTCTTGCTCACACTTGGTATGCGGAGCTCAATATCTGCACTAAGTGCGGGCTTAAAAACAATTTTTGATTTTGAATTTAAAACTCTGCAAACGGTTTGTGCTAATCCTAATGTGGTAATCACTGCACGTGCATTGCCTACATTAAAACTTTCGCCAATAGCCCTTGGATTTTCCATGCATTGCATAAGACAATCTACAAAATCATCTACATAACACCAGGCGCGGATTTGATTGCCGTCACCATAAATATAAATGTCTTCGTCTATTAAAGCACGCTTGATAAAAATCTGAATTGCACCTTCACCGGTTTGCCCGGGACCATAAACGTTAAACGGGCGAACAGTTACTACGGGTAAATGGTATTGCTTAAAATAAGCATGTGCAAGATGTTCACCTGCAAGCTTGCTCACAGCATAAACCCAACGAGCTTCGCCTGCACTGCCAGAAACAGTTTGATCGGTTTCACTTGATTTAAAAGCCATGGAACCAAAAACTTCGGAAGTTGAAAAATCAATAAAGCGATCTTTGATGTTATTAAGTAGTGCAGCCTCAAGCGCACATGCCGTACCCATCATGTTTACACGCATGGTGCGAACAGGATCTTTAACTACAGTATCTATACCGGCAATGCCTGCTGCATGAACAATAATATCTGCACCTGCCATTGATGCAGTAAGCAAGTCCTGATCCAACACATCGCCTTTAATGATTTTCAAATGTTTATGATTTGAAACATCACTGCCTGTTAAAGTATCGCGATGAAAATTATCATAAACCGTTATTCGGTTGTTTTCAATCAGGTTTCTGATCAGACAGTTGGCTATAAATCCTGCACCCCCCGTGATAAAAATATTTTTATTAATTATAGACATAAAGTAAATTTCGGCTAAAATAGATATTGCAATCGCTGTTAATAATATTTATATAAATTATTTATTCTTTGAATACCAGCAGATGAAACATGCACCGCGATAAAATCATGTTACATTCCTTTTTGTAATCATAGCTGCTTTAAGTTGCACTGCAACTTTATTGACCGTGTTTTTGTTAAACAGGTACATCACAAATCCAAAAACTAATACAATAAATGTTTTTACAACAATCAAAAGCACCATGTTATTGAAACCGATATTCAAACCGGCAAGAGAAAATAAAATAGCTGTGCCAAAGATGGTAGTTGCTTTCCGGTATGGATAGTTTACCGGATAGTATTTATTGGCAGCATAAAACATATACACAGGCACCATTAGTTGACCTGCAACATTTGCAACTGCAGCGCCTTCTTTTCCAAAAACAGGAATCAGCACCATATATAAAACTACAGTAAGACACGCTCCTGCAATAACGATTTTTGCATAAGGTGAATTTGTTTTTGCTATAGCCAGGCCAATTGAAGCGATATAATTATAACCGGAAAGAATACAATTTAATGCAAGCAGGCAGCCTACTTTATAAGCGTCAACATAAACGGAAGTAGTAATGATCAATAATATTTCTTTTGAAAAAATACAAAGCATCACAAACAGCGAAGATGAAATAACAGTGTATGCCATAAATGTTGCTGCATAAATTTGCTTTGCATCGGGCTTTTGGGAAAATGATAATGCAAAGGGTCCCCAGGCAGCCTGAAAAGCTCCAACAAATAATAGCATCCCGCTTGCCAGGCTCATGCCAATCTGGTAAAGGCCAACTTCAGTTTTATTTAAATAATGATCAATGAAATAACTTCCTGATGAATTCAATGCCCAGTATGCAAACGAAGCAGGGATGAGCGGCAACGAAAAGTGAAACATTTTTTTTAGCAACGGCAAATCGAAATATTTTATTGAAAGCCAATCATGCATAAAATAAATTGCCACTGCACATGCCAGTAAATTGCTCGTAAGAGCACCCCAGTAAATTCCCGCAATTCCCATTTTATAATGAACTACAAGCAAAATAGAAACTCCAATATTAACTATACTTATAACAAATGTAAATGCAACTGTATGCATCGCTTTGCGCTGCAAACGAAACCAGTTGCTGAGTATGGCAGAAAATAATGAGAACAAAAGATTGAAAGCACCGAGTTTAATTAAAATGCCATAATCAGCTTCTTTAATAAACCACCTCGAAAATATATTGCTGAATAAACTACAGAGCAAACAAAGAAAAAGCGTTAAAACTAATTGTGTCCAGAACCATGTTGCAACGGGATGTTTTTGTTCCTCGCCTTTTCGTTCATAAAAATAAAGCGCTGTTGCACTATCAAGCCCGAGTACGAGAACGACTCCCACTAACATGAAAAGGGTATTCACCAAACCCATCACGCCATAATCGTGTGGCAAAAAAATCCGGGTGTAAATTGGTGTTGCAAATAGCCCGATGAAACGAATGAGTATGGATGATAATCCATATATAGCGCTTTCACCTGCAAGTTGTTTTAAATATTTAAACATCAGGAGTAATTAAAATAATAAACCGTTTCTCTCACCTGGTTTGATAGTTTCGTTATACCATTTACAGTGTGAAACAAAGGATGTATAACGGTTATAAATACCTACCGATTCAGGTGATTCGGGTACAAATTCATTCCTGAAAAATGTCGGTGAATAATTACCCGGATGTTTATTGCCTTCGAATTTTTCCGCAAATTGCCTGCAAAAATTTCTAACATCAAGATACTTTTCTGCATAAGGTCTGCCGCGTTTTGCCAATTCAACTCTGCGCGGATAATCAAGAATTAATTCTTTTAATTTTTCATGCAATGTATCTTCATTTACATCTACAACCGGGCATTCGTCATAAGAAATTCCCTGGTCATAAACTCTGTATGCCATCAAACCTACTGCGATAGTTCCGCAGGCCAATGCTTCGGCAACAATTTTTCCTCCGCCAGGTACAAATAACTGGTCAATGAGAATATCTGCATCAGCATAAATTTTTACAGCTTCTTCATGCGTTTTATTTTCAAGCAATATTGGGGTGAATTCTATTCCTTCATTTTTCAATTTGTCAAATGCTTCCAACACAAACTGAGTTCCTTTTGCACTCCTGTGTGAGGGTGCATGCACCACCACAGGGTTTGAAAGGCGTTGCTCATTTGACACCTTATAATCGTCTAAGTAAACCATTGCCTGAACATGAAAAAAAGGACGAAGCTGCAACTGCGCTTGTTCGCGCCTGCTATAAATCACATCGGCATACTTTTCTGCAAAGCGTATCCTGCGCAGACGGGCTTCCAGACTTTTAACTGAATAATCATATTCATTGCCAAACGAATATGATTTTAATCCCGACTGTTCAAATTCCTGTTTCATACTGTAATACCATCGCACATCATCACCGCAAAAAACAACTGCAGTTTTCTTTTTCTGTTTATTCAAAATTTCATAGTCATTAAAATCATAATCAAAGCTGTTCCATAAAAATAAAAAGTAATCTGCCTGCTTTACTATTTTATTGAATATTTCTTTTGAGTACGATGCCGTTAAATTTCTTCCAATGCGGGAGTGGATTTTTTCAAGTATTTTTTTTGAAAATGACTGGTGAATGTTTTGTTTCACATCTTTATCGAATACCGGATAATCAAGATGCAATACATAATCATATTGATCCTTTTTAATTATGGGAGATGAATTATTATTGATAACTACAGTTATTACATTCCAACCTAAATCATTGAATCCCCTGCGAAAATCTTTAAAAAACGAGGCTATATCGCGCGTACCGATACAAATGGTTTTGTTACTCATATTAAAATTCCTTTCTGATTTATGGCGCTTATATACGAGATAAACCAAATGGGGCGCAATATTATATTAAAACGCGATAAATCAGTGCATATTAAATTGAGCCGAAAAAGCTTACCGTTTGGTAATATTGGGCATTTGCCTATTCATTTTCTCAATGAACCTAATATAAAATACATACCTGCATATCATAAAATTAATGTTTGCCACCATTGCAATTATATAATTAAAATAGCTTGATTTGTGAATTCAAAGATAAAGTTATTGTTGAGTTACCGATTGCATTCATCGTTGTTTTACATATCACTTTTACAGTTAGTAGCAAGTGATTACGTACCGTCAAAAACAAAAATTGTATTTGACAATGATGCCTTACAATTTGCTTTAACCATTTCAAATTTTAAATGATTAACCAAAAAAGTACAGTTATCTATTTTAATAATCTTGACAGTTTTCGTGCAATAGCTGCTTTCTTGGTTATATTTTATCATATCGCAACCAAGCTTAATTTTCCTCAGAACCAAGGTTATTATTACCTGAAGGAATTACTCTCTTTCAAAGGTCAGGGCGGACCTTTTGGGGTAACCTTTTTTTTTATTTTAAGTGGATTCCTGATCACTTATCTCATGTTTGCAGAATTGGAAAAAACAGGAAGCTTTAGCATACTCCGTTTTTACATGAGACGGTTGCTTCGTATATGGCCGCTTTATTATCTCACTTTAATTATAGGATTTGTTATCTATCCGCTCATGATGCATTTATCGGGAATTGATTATTCATTAGTCGCAAACGGATGGTTATATGTTTTATTCCTTACCAACTTTGATGCGGTTTATACTAACCATCCTGTTGCTGATCTTTTATCTGTGCAGTGGAGCGTTGCTATTGAAGAGCAATTTTATCTTGTATGGCCGCTTATTTTCAGTTTGAGTAATAAAAAAGTTTTTCCGTTTGTGTTAATTGCAGTTGTTATCTGGTCACAGGTTTACTTTGGTTTACAGCATGATTGGAAGTTCGGATATTATCACACCTTTTCTAACATTCGGTTTTTAGCGGCCGGTGCATTTTTAGCTACTATCACCTATCATTATCCTGGAGCTATTAAAAAAATATTCAGTTACATTCCGAAATCAATTACGTTGGTTATTTATTTAACAGGTACGTTATTGCTTTTTTTCGGTCAAACTATCACTGCCGGCAATCCTGTTTTTAATAATGCTATACATTTTATTGCCAAGTTTTTTTTCTTATATGTAATTGCTGAACAAACTTTTTCTGAAAACCGGTTATTTAATATGGGCGCTTCGAAATTACTTACAAGTTTAGGTAAAATCAGTTACGGTTTATACCTCATTCACATGATCGCGATCACAATTGTTACCGCGGCATTCAATAACCAAAGTCAATTAATAATAGTTCAGGTATTGCTTGTTTTATTGCTGACAATTATCCTCAGCCACCTGAGCTATCGTTATTATGAAAGATATTTTTTAAAATTGAAAGATCGTTTTTCATCGGTCAAAACAGGCAACGCAACCATGAGTTGAATTGCATGTAAGCGCCTTTGCTGTTTAATTGATAGTATTAAAGAAAAACTACATTTGAAGCCTGTTTTAAATTCATCCACGATTAAATTTAAGGGATGGTGACTGAACTGAACGAAATGAAACATTTGATTGACAATTCAGTTATGAAAAAAAACTTTAAGAAATAAAGCACTTCAAAGTTAATCTGATGAGCCTTGAGAAAATAATCATCTTCAGCGATGTGCATGGTCATATCTATGCACTTGAAGAACTTTTTAAAAAAGAAAAAGCTGATTTGTTTGTTTGCCTTGGCGATGTTGTAAATTATGCTCCGTATAGCAATGAGTGCATTGAGCTTTTAAAAACAAAACAGGTAAAGTGCATCCGTGGTAATCACGAAGATATTTTTATTGACAAAAAAAAACTTGATAATTGTCCTCCTTTAGTGAGGTTATTTTATGAGCAAACCTACCCAGGGTTTAATCAAAATTTACTTTCATACATCGCTCAATGGCCCGAAGAAATTGTAATGGACGATTGGCGATTTGTTCATACATTGGAAAACAAATACATCTACCCTGAAACCGCAATTGAAGTACAAGGAAAATCTTTTATCGGACATTCGCATGTTCAATATGCCAAACTCCATGAAAATAATTGGATAATTAATCCGGGATCTTTAGGACAAAACAGGATGAACCTGAATATTATTCAATACGCTGTTCTTTTTACAAAAACCGGGACAGTTAAATTTCAAAGCCGCTATTTAAATATTGAACCTTTAGTGCGCGATATGAAAGCGCTCGGGTACTCTGATGAACTGATTAATTACTATACGAAAGCACGAGAATAATATGTTTAAAATTGCAATTACAGGCGTAGGTGGTGGTGTTGGACAAAGCATTGTTAAAGCTTTACAAAACACAAACTATTTGTTGGTTAAAATTGATGCTGAGCCGCTCGCCACAGGGCTTTATACTACAGGCACTTCCTATTTGGGAGAGTACGTTAAAAATGAAGAAAAATATTTAGCCCGTATTATTGAGATATGCCAAAAAGAAAAGTGTGCTATCCTGTTTCCTGGCTTAGACAGGGAGTTGCCTGTCCTTGCTCAATACAAAGAAGAAATTTACCGGCAAACAGGAACCCGCGTTATCGTAAGCGATCCTGCTGTTATTAATATTGCCGATGACAAATTGCTTACGGCAGATTTTTTAAAATCGAACGGTTTTAGGGCACCGATAACTGTACTTCCGGCAGCTTATAAAAACTTTGTGTATCCCGGTATTTTAAAAATGAAAACCGAAGGAGCACGTTCCATTGGAACATATAAAGTTAATTCTATTGCAGAGTGTGAAAAGATACTTCAAAAGATAGATATAAGTAATTATGTACTCCAGGAATATATTGATGGAGATGAATATACATGCGGTTCAGTTTATTCATATAAGCTTCATGGCGTTATTATAATGCGAAGAATTTTACGAGATGGCGATACTTATAAAGCATTTGTAGAAAATGATGAACACCTGAAGCAGTATATATCACGTGTTATTGAAGTGCTGCAACCTTATGGTGCATGTAATATTCAATTACGAAAGCGCGGCAACGAATATTTTATTTTTGAAATTAATGCGCGCTGTTCAGGAACCACTGCTGCAAGAACTTTAGCTGGCTTTAATGAGCCGCTTTTTATTTGCAATTATTTATTACAGCAAGAAGAAATAAAATTGGAAACCAACCCGGTTTGTATATTGAGATATTGGAATGAGTTGGTGGTGCAATATTCTACTATTGAAGAATTGAAAAACAAACAAATGATAAATACTGAAGGAAAATTGTGAAAAACATAGTAATAACAGGTGCAAGCAAAGGCTTAGGATATGCCCTGGCCAAGACATTCATTGAGGATGGTAATGTGGTTTATAATTTATCACGAACTCTATGTGATTTGCCCGGTGTAAATAATATCAGTACTGATTTTTTGAATTTATCAAGTGTTGAAAATGCGGCCTCTGAACTTATTTCACGCATCGGTTCAATTGATGTGCTTATCAATAATGCCGGTATTTTAGGTAGTCGTGTGTCTATCAAAGATTATGATCTTAAAGAGTGGAAGGATGTATTTACTGTCAATATTCATTCTGTATTTTATTTAACAAAATTGCTGCTGTCTTCCATTAGTTCAGGGGGAAAGATTATTAATGTAAGCTCAGGGCTGGGTGTAAGTGGGCGTGCACAGTGGGGTGCTTATTCAGCCTCAAAATTTGCTTTGGAAGGATTAAGCCAGATCCTTGCCGAGGAACTTAAGCCACAAAACATACAGGTATATATTGTTGATCCGGGTGGAATAAATACTGAATTAAGGAACAAAGCTTTTCCTGAAGAAGATCGTTCTCGGTTGGCTGAACCATCCACGCGCGTTGATGTATTCAGGCATCTTGTTTATAGTGCAGAAGATAAAATAACTGCCACAAGATACCATGCCGGAGAATTTTTTAAATCAATGAAAGGAAGTTTATAAATGAATTGGCTGCCTTACTTTATAAAAACCACCTCCTGTGCTTTATTCAAATTTTTATTTCGCTGATAATTTAAATACTGGTAGAAGGGGAAAATTTTATAGCGATCTATCACTTTGCGGAGAAATACAAATCTTCCTTTATGCATTGTTGATTTGAAATTTGCAGCCTTTACAACATGAGGGTACGCGCATATCAAACGATCTATAGCTTTATGATCAAAAAAATATTTATAGTTATCGGGTGTTGTATGAATGGGAATGTTTAATGCAAGCATCCTTTCTGCAACTTGTCTTGTCATAATCCACGCATTGCCACCGGTGAGCACCTTGTAGTTTTCGGCAATGTAATAGTTAAAGCCGAATGGAGTAGAGATAACAGGTTCGGTCAATTGCAAAGGCTCCCATGCTTTCCAGTAAAGCAGCAGCATATCGCCTTGCCTGATTTGCGATTGTGTGAACTCAAGTATTTCAAACAGGTTATCGGGAATAATAGTGTCATCTTCCAATAACATCATATAATCCAAATCCTTTGCAATCATATCACGAAGCATATTCTGCCAGGTGAGCGTGCAACCTATAATTCCGCGATTAAACCATTCTACTCCTGCATTGTCATTTAGTTTATTAATGTTTTCAATATCACATTTTTCTGCAATTTCTGCGTCAGTCAAATCAGCGCCAACAACGCAATCAAAAAACTGATAGGTGAGTTTTGTTCCTTTAAGTTGCTTCTCCATGTGCAACCTGCGCTCCTTGCTCCATTTTAAATTAGTAATGTAAATATCCATAAAGATGATGCGTACAATATTTTAATCTTATCAGGTGCTAATTACTTTCAAATTGATTTTAAAATTACTTCAGAAATTTTCTGAATGTTTTTCCTTTCCAATCCTGTAAACAACGGAAGTGATAAAACTCTTAAACTCACATCCTCGCTAACGGGGCATGATTGTGAACTTTCGAGATAAGGCAATGTATTTAGCGATGGATAAAAATACCTGCGTGCTACAATTTCCTCTTTTTTTAATTCGTCCATTACTTTATGCAAAGTGTTTTCATCTTTCAGTAGAATCGGATAGTAAGCGTAATTATATTTTGTTCCGGGTCTTAACTGTGGCCTCTCAATTTTTTTATTGTCGAGCAGCTCATTGTAATTTTCTGTTATTGATTTCCGCTCAGTAATAATGTCATCAATTTTTGGTAACACGCATAAACCCATAGCAGCATGAAATTCACTAACCTTACCATTTAAACCTAAAATAAAATGTTCATCGCCCACATGCCCGAACTGGCGCATGAGGTATATTTTTCTTGATAAAGTTTCATCAGCGGTTATAATTGCTCCGCCTTCAATGGTGTGAAATAATTTAGTAGCATGAAAACTCAAAGTAGAGATATCGCCATAGTTACAAATGTTGGTTCCTTTATATTCAACTGCAAAACAATGTGCAGCGTCATAAATAATTTTAAGATGATGCTGATCTGCAATCTGTTTTATTTTTTCAACATCGCATGGATTACCGTAAACATGTGTTGCAAGTATGCCTGACGTTCTTTCAGTTATCGCATCTTCAATTAAATCCGCATTAATAGTAAGGGTAGTTGGTTCTATGTCAACAAAAACCGGAGTACAATGTTCCCATAAAATGGATGAGATGGTTGCAACATAACTAAAAGGAGTTGTTATGATTTCGCCTTTAAGTTCTAAAGCTTTTATTGCAAACTGCAAAACGATAGTACCATTATTACAAAACCATAAATCGGGAACTTTGAGATAGGATTTTAACTGCCTTTCCAATTCAACTACACATTCGCCATTGTTGGTAATCCAACCCTTTTCCCATATTTTTTTTAAATACGATTCATATTCCGATAATTCGGGAAGAAAAGTTTTGGTTACGTTAATCATGATGTTGAACTATGGGAGTTTTTATTTACTCATTAAAAAGAGTGTTTAAATAACCGCATATATATTTAGTTTCGCAAGTCTATAACAAAGCATGAAAATACTTTACCTGTCTTATGATGGAATAACTGACCAGCTCGGGCAATCGCAGGTGTTGCCGTATCTTACAGGACTTTCGGATCGCGGACATCACATTCACCTGATCAGTTGCGAAAAACCTGGACGGTTTGAAAAGTTCAGAAATACTATTGAGAGCCTGATTAAAAAGACCAAGATTACATGGCATCCGCTAACTTATCATAAATCACCGCCCGTACTTTCAACGATAATAGATATTAATCAAATCCATAAAAAGGCTTTTGCATTACAAAAGCAATTTCAATTTGATATAGTTCATTGCCGCAGTTATATCACACCGTTTATCGGGTTAGCGATGAAGAAAAAATTTGGTGTAAAATTCATTTTTGATATGCGTGGCTTTTATGCCGATGAACGTGTTGACGGTAAAATATGGAATTTAAAAAATCCGCTTTTCGCAAACATCTATCGCTACTTTAAGAAGAAAGAAAAAGAGTTTCTGATCAACGCTGACCATATTGTAAGTCTTACTTATACAGCAGAAAAAATTCTTCAGAATTTTAAATTGAATGGAGAAAATAAATTACCGATTACAGTAATTCCATGCTGTGCTGATTTGAATCTTTTCAACTTTAATAATTATAATGATGAAACAAAAAGTGTTGTAAGAAAAAATCTGAATATTAATAGTGATGCTTTTGTCCTTACCTAC
The DNA here is from genome assembly GCA_039931675.1 of Bacteroidia bacterium. GTDB lineage: Bacteria > Bacteroidota > Bacteroidia > AKYH767-A > OLB10 > JAEUTH01. The sequence continues at coordinate 13,757 of JBDTRM010000267.1, forward strand.
CTTGGTGCAATCGGTACGTGGTACATGTTAGATGAGATGATTGATTTTTTTGCAAACCTTATATCAGAAAAAAAAGATGCCGTGTTTCTTTTTATTACGAATGAATCGCCTGAATTAATTAATCAACATGCATCCCAAAAAAATATTTCTCTATCTCAACTTCGTATTGTAAGCGCACAAAGAAATGAAGTGCCTCAATATTTATCTGTTACCGATGTTTCTGTTTTCTTTATTGTACCCACATTTTCAAAAAAAGCTTCATCGCCAACCAAGCAGGGCGAGTTAATGGGAATGGGTATTCCGATAATATGTAATGCAGGCGTAGGTGATACTGATTATATAGTTAACCAAACTAATTGCGGTTTTGTATTAAACAATTTTGAAAAAAGTGATTTTGAAAAAGCAGCAAAACAAATTGATGCAATAAAAAATCTCGACAAAGAAAAAATCCGCGAAGGCGCACAACAATTTTATTCTTTAGAAAAAGGTGTGGAGAAATATGATGAGATTTATAAGGCGATAGGGAAAAACTGAAACGTGCTGCTGCCCTTCCTCACCCGGTCCTAAAAGGGCGCTGCCGCAAAAATGTAACCCTAACCACAAACGGAAAAACCAAAACTAAAAACCGAAAACCAAAAACCAAAAACCATCTTCAATGGTGATATTTTTCATTCCTGATAATGGTAAAAGCGCGATACAATTGTTCTGCAAAAATTAAACGAACCATTTGATGCGTAAACGTCATTTTTGATAATGCCATTTTAAAATCAGCACGATCATAAAGCGATGAATGAAAACCGTAAGCGCCACCAATTATAAAAATCAAATCGCGTGAATGATGAGTGAAATGTTTATCAAGCCAGCCGGCAAAAAGTGAAGAAGAAAATTCCTTTCCTGTTTCATCTAATAAAATTACAAAGTCAGTTTTAGAAATTAATTTAAGGTTCATCGCTGCTTCATCAGCTAAAACCTTTGCAGCATCGCTGTTATTTTTTTTTGCCGGCAACTCAACCCAATCCACCTTTGAATAATGTTTAAGCCTGTTGAGATAAGTGTTAATACCCTCAATAACAAACCTGTCTGTGGTTTTACCGGTCATAACTATTTTAATATTCATTTATCATTTAGCTTTTCAGATATCGTAAAAGTATTATCTTTGGTGGCACTTAAAAGTACAAATTGCATTTTTATAACGACTCGCTCCCTTTCATTTAACATCGAAAATGGCTTAATTGTTGACTATTATTGATCATGAAAAAATTTATTATAATTCCATTTCTGACTTTATTCTTAACCTTGCCAGGTTTGGTCAAGGCCGATATCATCGCTGATATTGCCGGTGCCATACGTTCGGGCAGCGCCCGCGAAATTGCAAAGTTTTTCAACACAAATGTTGACCTTACCTTGCTTGCTGACGAAGAAGTCTATAGTAAAACACAGGCCGAACAAGTGCTACAGGATTTTTTAAGCAAAAACACGCCTCGCTCGTTTACCATTGTTCACCAAGGTGTTAAAGTGGGGGCAAAATATGCAATCGGTACTTATGTGAGCAGCCAGGGTGTTACTTACCGGGTTTACTTCTTTGTTAAGCAAAGCGGAACTACAGAAGTGATACAGGATCTGCGTTTCGAAAAAGAATAAGATGTGAATTTCCACATCATTAAAAGCCGCTCAAAACTGGGCGGCTTTTTTATTTACTTTTCAAACACACTTTTTTAAAGATATTTGCGCCTCAAAATATTTTCTAATGACAATTAGCCAGTTTATTTACCAGGCATTAGCCGAAGATACAGGCAGCGGAGATCACACTTCATTGGCCTGCATTGATGCCGAACAAAATGGTAAAGCAATTTTAAAAGTAAAAGATTCAGGAATTCTTGCAGGTGTTGAACTTGCTGAGCTTATTTTTGGCCAGGTTGATTCGCGTATTGAGGTTAAAAAGTTTATTGATGATGGAAATGAGATAAAGCCGGGAGATGTTGCATTTGAAATAGAAGGTTACGAGCAAAAAATATTGCTTGCAGAGCGGTTGATGCTGAACTGCATGCAGCGGATGAGCGGTATTGCTACCATTACACGCAAATATGTAAATGCAGTGGCAGGCACCAAAGCAAAAATATTAGATACAAGAAAGACAACTCCGTTAAACCGCGAAATTGAAAAATGGGCAGTGCGCATTGGTGGCGGATACAATCACCGCAAAGGGTTATATGATATGATTTTAATTAAAGACAATCATATTGATTACTGCGGAGGCATTAAACCGGCACTTGAAAAAGTCAAAGAATATCTTGAATCAAAAGATTTAAAATTACAAATAGAAATTGAAACACGAAACCTTGATGAAGTGAAACAGGTTTGCGAAACCGGCAACGTAAACAGAATAATGCTTGATAATTTTACACCCGATCAACTTGCCGAAGCGATAAAATTTATAGATGGAAAATTTGAAACCGAGGCATCAGGAGGAATTAAATTAAATAGCGTGCGAACTTATGCCGAAACCGGTGTTGATTTTATTTCAGTTGGTGCGCTAACACATGGTGCCATAAGTCTTGATTTAAGTTTGAAAGCTGTTAAATAAAGTGGATCGGGCCAATCAAAAACCAAAATTATCCTCACTCCGTAAAATACATCTTTACTGGTTTGATGGTATTCCTTTATATGATGTTTTTAAATTTTTCATAAAAGGCTTACGCAGGGGTGATTTATCTGCCCGATCGCAGGCGCTGGCATTCAGTTTCTTTCTCGCCATTTTTCCTTCGCTTATTTTTTTGTTTACACTGATACCTTATGTGCCCATAAATAATTTTCAAAACCAGTTGCTGGGTTTAATACAATCGCTCCTGCCAGAGGATGCCTATCGTGCCACACGCGGAACTATAATTGACATTATCAGCATTAAAAGATCGGGAGTGCTTTCATTGGGTTTTTTCTTTGCTCTTTATTTTTCGACCAATGGGTTTAATGCCATGATAAACAGTTTTAATAAAACATATCATGGCGCTGATTTAAGGCCGGCCTGGAAACAAAGATTAGTCGCCATTTTTTTAACGTTGCTTATGTCATTGCTTGTTATCATTGCCATTTCGCTTTTAGTGGGCAATGAGTTTATCGTCAAGTTTATTTATAAGCACAAATTTGTAAACAGGCATTTTTACCGGACTATTTTAGAAGCAAGCAAATGGATTGTGATTATGGCACTTTGTTTTTTTGCTATTGCATGCCTTTATTATTACGGGCCTTATCATAAAAAGAAATTCAAATTTTTATCATCGGGCGCCACCTTTGCAACACTGCTCATTATTGCTACTTCTTTACTTTTTAATTATTACGTTTCAAACTTTGCCAATTACAATAAGTTGTATGGTTCCATTGGCACACTCATTATTGTGATGCTTTACATTCAGTTTAATTCAATGGTGCTTTTGCTCGGATTTGAATTTAATGCATCAGTTGATAATGCAAAAAAGAAACATCATCATAAATTGCAACAGCATCATGAGCGTGATGGCGAGGAGTAAGGGTTGACAGCGGTCACACTGAGCGAGGGGTAGGGTCATGTTGAGCGTAGTCGAAACAGTGCGCTGGCTTTCCCACATGGTTCGACTACGCTCACCATGACCCATTCGTATAAAAAACTCCGATACAAAAGTGTAACGGAGTTTTTTATTTCAGAATTAAATTGAAGCCCTTAAATCAAATTTATTTTACAACAAACTTTTTAGTAAATGTTTGATTATTGCTGCTCACCATCATCGTGTATATTCCTTTTGCAAGACCTGATAAATCAACAGGGATTATTTGTTCGCCTTCACTTAAATAATGATCAGCGAGTAAAGTAGTACGTCCTGTAATATCAATAACTGTTACAGTATAGGCTCCTTCATCGCCAACCATCAAAGCAAGGTTAATCATATCTTCGGCAGGATTGGGATATAACACGAAATTATTTTCATCATTAAGATCACTTAATTCTTCTGCATCATTATCACGGGCATTGCTTCCGCAGGCTACGTTGTTTTGTGAGCAGATAACACCAAACGTATAATTAGTTACCTGTGCAATCAACGGCTTGCGTTTATAAACTGTGCTGATTGAATTAGGCAGGAAAGTAACAGCCACCGCAACCGGAGTTTGTATCAATATATTAGCCGGGCAACGATTGATACAGGTAGCGCCATTAAAATATGCTTTAAGCATATAGCTGTCGTTAAACGGTGCTGTAGCTACAGGTACATTGGTATTGCTGAATAGAACAAGACCGGGCTTGGTAATGGCCGCAGTGGCAAAATCAATTCCATAAGCATCGTCAGAAAAAGAACCGCTTTGTCCTGCATAATCGTACCATGCTACAGGGGGATTTGTACCTGTGGCTGTAATCTTATTGACAGAGGCAACCATGCCGCCTGTCGCAGAAAAATCAGGTCCGGCAATATAGTACTCATTGATATTAGCAGTATTCAATCTTTCAATAATTGAATAGCCTTTGCTTTGATTTATGTTTCCTGCACCTGCTAAATGATCGTAACGTGTAGAAGTAAAATTGCCACAGGTAATTGACATTTCACTTAACCATGTATGAGAAAAAGATGTGGCACCTGTTCCGTCAGTTACAAAACCGCAAATTGCAAAATTACCATTTGCTTTTTGTTTTACATCGTGGTATTGATCGTCATCAAAAACATGATGTGATTGCGCACATTGAACAACACCTGCATTGTTTAATACAAAAACCAATCCGTCAGTACCGGTATTTGGTGCAGGCACCTGGTCGTGAATATAACCTACTACCATAAGATTGCCTGTGTTGATATCTTCGGCAATTCCATAAGCGCGGCAATCGGCCGAAGCGGGCGCTCCCACAGGCCAGGTAGGATCAAACTGGTAAGTTTTAAACCAGTTAACAGTTCCGTTTACCTGGATAGACATTACTATAACATTTTCAAAGTTACCATAGTGTGCATATCCGCATACATAATATGTTCCCGGGGTAAAATTGGATGCAATGATGTCGGTAAAATATTCGGCACCGCCATTGGCATCAAAGCGGTAACGCGAAGTCGGAGTGCCTGAATTGTTCACTTTGTAAAACAATCCGTCACTGCCACCTGGTACACTTGAAGCATTTATAAAATTAGATGCAACATTACCTACAGCAAGGTAACCGCCTGTACCAAGGCCATTGTTAATTTCGCAAATAGCATGACCGTAAGTGAGATGGTACTTAATGGTATTGTTATCAGCAAAAGAAGTGCCTGTGTTTACAGTAACTGCCCCCGTTTTGCTGGTTCGCACAAAGCGTGCTTCATCGGTTAACAGGGCGCCAAAAGGCGAAATAATAGTTGCACCATAACCTATATGGTAATAAGAGGTTGGATTGCCGCCACCGTAATTAACACGGGTGCGCATGCCATCATAAAATGTTTCGTTGCTTGAGTTTGCAGGTAACAAGCTGCGGTTGTACCAATGCTGATAATACTGTGCCTGGGCTAAAGACGCTGCAAGCACTAATGCGAGTGTAAGTTTTTTTGTCATAATAATTGGGTTTTAAGAAGTTAAACTGAATGGTGTATGTAATAGTGAATAATTAAACTCAGGTTATAGTAATCCAGGAATACAAGGTTGTAAATGCTTTTTATTTGTCCTGAATTTTAAAATGCAAGATAGCTTTTATAATTGATGTCAAACCTATAATTGGTGTGACCTGCATGCAACCTGTTTTTTGATATTGGAGTAAAAAACTTTTTTTCTGGAGGAATATGGCTTGTAAACTGCTTAAAAGCCCATTCAGTAATTAGCGATGATATTCCGAAATAATAGTGAATTGATGTTTTAAAAAATCATTTGTTTTTTACCTTAGCTATTTAAATTCCATTAATTATATTTACAATCACAAACTAAATACAAAACTCTTAACAATATGAAATCAAAACTCACTTTAATCTTTTTCCTTTTAATATCACTTAATTCCTACTCGCAATTAAGTTCCAATGCACTTTACTTTGATGGTGTGGATGATGTTGTTAGTATCCAGGGAGGATATGCAATAGGCATTAATGATGTAACTTTCGAAGCATGGATTAAAGATGAGCGCCCTGTTTCATCTTTTTCATTGGCAGATTTGGTTTTCAGCATCAGTGATACTCCTAATGTAGGTATGTCTGTTTACCTTCATGAGGGAAAAATTTCTACAGTGTTTGCCGGAATTTCTTGTTCTCAACAAGAAGTTGATCTTGGTCCCGACTTGCGCGATAATCTATGTCATCATATTGCAGTAACAAGAAGCGGTGGAACTTTAACCGTATATGTTGATGGAATCCAGGTAGGACAGGAAACTACTTTGGTTTGCGATATACCTTACAATTTCATTGCATCCATAGGAGGCGACCTGGCATTGCCCGGCTTTTACCAGTTTATGGGTTTGATAAAAGAAGTGCGCTTTTGGAATGTTGCACGAACTCAAAGCCAGATACAAAGCAATATGAATGTGGTGTTGAATCCTGCTGTCAATCCTAATCTGAAAGGTTATTGGCGACTCAATGAAGGAACAGGTCAGCATGTAACTGATTATGCTTTTGGTAACAATGGCCTCTTAGGTAATTACTTCTTTGCTGAATCTATAGACCCTGCCTGGGCGCAGGGTTGCCCGGCTTGTGTTCCACCCGCTTCTTATATTACAGCAGTTGGCTCAACAACTTTTTGTACAGGCGGAAGTGTTAAGTTAAAAGCACCGGTAGCTGCAAACAAGAAGTATCAATGGATAAAAGGAATTACCAATATTACCGGTGAAACTTCATCAACTTACATTGCCACAACAGGTGGCACCTATAAAGTAAACGTTACTGATTCCATTACAGGATGTTCAAAATTATCTCCCGGAAAAGTTGTAAAGGTCAATCCTTTACCGAACGCAACAATAACTCCACAAGGCGCTACCACATTTTGTAATGGCGATAGTGTTATTTTGAAAGGGAATTTTATTTCTGGGGCTGCGTATCAATGGAAGAAAGGAACCAATGCGATTGCAGGAGCTACCAAGAAAAATTATACAGCCAAAAGTGCCGGTAATTACAAGATAATTATTACTGATACGAATGGCTGTTCAAAAGCATCTGCACAAACTAAAGTAACGGTGCCCTGCAAAACAGATGGAAGTATTTTTGAAACTGAAAATTTAACCGACCTGAAAATTTATCCCAATCCATCATCGGGTGATTTTAATATTGAATTAATTGATGCAGATGAGAACGCTATTTCAACAGAAGTTTTTTATGTAACAGGCGAAAGAGTAACGGCTAACATTACGCAAGTTTCAAATTCAGATGATGGCATAAGTTTCATTCAAATAAAAAATCTGCACGAAGGAATTTATTTTGTAAAAATAGTTAGCGGGCCAAATCAATATTATAGAAAAATAGTTAAGACGAATTAGGGTATTACATGCTCCTTTCAAACCACTGCTGTAACACTATCAACTGCCATATACGATTACATAAATAATCACTTCCCTTTTTCCATCTGGATGAAATGGCGATAAGAACTTATTCTTGGGAAAATAAATTATGAGACTTCAATCGGATATTATTTTGAGTTTCCATAACAGGCATTCAAAATCGTGGCTGAATTATTTTTGCTTATGTTTGATTAATTAAAAATACATCGCATGAAAAAAAAATTTAAAATCATATTAATGTTATTGGTTACCACAGCAACAACAACATTTAGTCAGTGGACTCCCATGCAAAATGGAACTAATGGCAATATATATGCAATTGCCGTTGATTCTATAAATAACTATGTATATGTGGGTGGAGACTTCACATTTGCAGGAGGGGTATTCTCACCATTTATTGCCAAATGGGATGGCACATCATGGTCATCCCTGGCAACTGGAATGAATGCACCTGTAAGAGCGTTATATTTTCTTAATGGCGAATTGTATGCAGGTGGCAACTTTACACAAGCAGGTTCTGTTGCAGCAAACAGGGTTGCAAAATGGACGGGAACAAGCTGGATTAATTTAGGTGGAGGCGCAGACAGTACTGTAAGAGCAATAGGTGAATTCAACTCTCAGATTTATATCGGTGGAAATTTTTTAATTGCCGATGGTATAACTGTTAACCACATTGCAAAGTGGGATGGTGCTGCATGGCAGGCGATGGGCACAGGTGCTTCTCCCGGTTATATTCCTTCTGTCAACGCCATTCAGAATTATAATGGCTATTTATATGTTGGAGGTTTTTTTAATTCGGTAAATGGAGTTGGCGCTGTCCACATTGCCAGGTGGAACGGATTTACCTGGCAGGGACTTGGGATAGGGTTAGATGCCTCGGTTGAAGCTTTTACTGTTTGGAATAATAAATTAGTTGTAGGTGGTGGTTTTTCAACACTCGGTTGGTTCGGCAGCCCCGGGAATATTGCAACTTACGATGGTTCTGTTTGGAATGGCCTTGGAAGTGGCACCGGGGGTAATGTAACCGGTAATGATGTTTTAGCACTTACAAGTTTTGCCGGTAAGTTAATTGCAGGAGGTAAGTTTAACACCGCTGGAGGCATTACTGTTAATAAAATTGGAGCATGGGATGGAAACACATGGCAGGCATTAAGTACGGGAATGAATAATGATGTTAAGAGCCTTAGTGTTTTAAATAGTTGTTTGTACGCGGGTGGAAATTTCAGCACATCGGGGGGATTAACCACTAACTTTATTTCTACATGGTGTGGCCCTGTTGGGATTGAGGAACATACTCTTTCTGAAAACTTTCTTCTTTCTCCAAATCCAACATCTGATAAAAATATAACAATGACCTATAATATTTCTGTTCAAAAAATGCTAACCATTAATTTATACAATTTTTACGGAAAGCTTTTAAAAACTCAAAATACTGAATCATCTTATGCAACAAGTGAAATTAAAATTTCATTAGAAGGTTTACCTAATGGAATTTATTTTGTCAAATTGAATATTGATGGAATAGAAGTTGTCCGAAAATTGGTGAAAATTCCCTAATCCTAATTGTTTTGATTCGAATCCGAACCTATTAATTGTCAGATATCCTCTCCCACCACTGCTGCAACACAATCAACTGCCATATACGGTTACATAAATAATCACTTCCGTTTTTCCATCGGGCAATTAATGAGGCCACACTTTCATAATTTAAAATGCCTGCTGCTATGATTGTATTTTTATTGAGATGGTTTTCAATTAAAAAATGCAGTTCGTTTTTAAGCCAGTTATTTAAAGGAATTGAAAAGCCTTGCTTGGGGCGGTTTAAAAGGCTTCGCGGTATGTAATCGTACAAGACCAGTTTGAGTAAATATTTGGCAATACCGTTTTTGTTTTTCAATTGCGGATTCAGATTCAATGCAAATTCAACAATGCGGTAATCTAAAATCGGCACGCGTACTTCGAGAGAATGTTTCATGCTTGCACGGTCAACTTTTACGAGCAAATCTTCGGGCAAATAAAATTTTAAGTCAAACAATGCCTGCTGTTCAGCATCAGTTAGTTTTCGTTGTGATTGATTGATGGATAAAAACTTTTTGAAAAATGATTGATCGAAATGCTTTGCAAATTCATGTGAAAGCAATTCACTGATTTCATTTGCAGAAAATAAATATTGCTCCTGCGAAAAAATATGAGAAGCGAGATAGGTGCTGCTGTCAAAATTCAATAAGCCTGCAATGCGTTTATAACGGGATTGCATTTGCGAAAATGCCAACTGCATCGGTTTTCTTCCAAACTTAAAAACCGGAGTGTTCAATCTTTCAGCCCACTGATGCGCCCCATACCCAAAAAATAATTCATCACCTCCATCACCTGATAAAACAACTTTTACGTGCTTACGCGCCAATTGCGAAACTAAGTAAGTAGGTATTGCCGATGAGTCTGCAAACGGCTCATCATAATTAAGCATCACATCTGAGGCAAGCTGCAAGCCATCATCGTAAGTAACAATAAACTCATGATGATTTGTTTTAAGATGGTTTGCAATTGCAGCAGCATGAACAGCTTCATTATGCGTTTTTTCTTTAAAGCCTATTGAAAAAGTATTGATGTGTTGATTGGAATTTTTTACAGCCATTGCTGCCACCATGCTTGAATCAGTGCCTCCGCTTAAAAACACACCAAACGGAACATCACTGCGCATCTGCATTTTTACTGAACTATTCAGCAGCATATCTAATTTTTTCTTTGCAATTGCTTCATCATTTAATGTTGCGGGTTCAATTGCATCCGTTAAATTATTGAAATAATTTTTTTCCAATCCATTCTTCGAAATTTTTAACCAGCAACCTGCTTCGAGCTTATAAATATTTTGATAGCAGCTTTGCGGAGCAGGTATATATCCCAAATGCAAATAATTATAAAGCGCTTCGTGATTAATTTCAAACTTGATTTGCTTTAAACTTTTTATGGCCTTTAATTCTGATGCAAATGCGAGATTGCCATCATGCCAATAATAATAAAGCGGTTTGATTCCCACAGTATCTCTGAAAATAAATAGCGCTTCCTCCTCCTTATCATAAATAGCAAAAGCAAACATGCCATTAAATTGCTTCACCGCTTCAACACCATGAAGTGCAAAAGTTTCCAAAATAATTTCAGAATCGCTTGAGGTATTCAGATCAAACTTATGTTTCGATTTTTCATTTGCAGCAATTTCAATGTAGTTATAAACCTCGCCATTATACACCATAACATAACGCTGGTTATGCGAATACATTGGCTGATTGGCATTAGCTGACAAATCAATTATAGACAAACGCTTATGACCCAATGCAACAGGTCCTTCTGTAAAAAATCCATCGGCATCAGGTCCCCGGTGGGCAATGGCATCCATCATCAATTGCACGTCAGCACGATTGAAAAAATTATTTGATGAGAAATATCCTGCTATGCCACACACGTTGTTTGTTGTTTGCTGTTTGTTGTTATTGGTTGCCCGTCATTGCGAGGAACACCATCAAGGATAAATGAAGTTTTTAAAAGAAGGGATTAGAAGCACAACTGTTCGATAACCCACAATGTTTGTTAGAAGCACAACTGCTCGTTTACCAATTAAAACCCTTCCATTAAAAATTTCCATTTGTCTTTTTGTTGTGCGTTCGTTTTTCATCGCTCGCTCTCATTATAAGTTATTCTTTTTTTGTCTCCTATTATTTCACAAATTTGACTTGATGTAAATTGTCCGTCTTTGCTCTGATAATTAAATGTGTCAGTTTTTATTTCTTTCGGTAAGTCATAAGTCAGTGTAAAAATATGGTCTGGTAAAAACCCATCATAAGAAAACAAATACTTAATATTACTTGCCTCGTTTGGTAATTTTATGAACCCCGCCATTCTTACTATTTCTTGATATTCTTTGATGCTTAAGTTTTCTGCTGTTGACCCATAAGCAAGATATTTTGTCGGTTTTATTTTATCCGCTATTTGATTTCTAAATTGTCTATTGATTATTGCATTACTTATAAATTTTGAGGTGTACTCAATATACAAATAAGAAGAAATTAAAAATGTCAAGAGTGCAGCAATCTTGATTTTTGAACTTGTTTTGGTAATATTTCTTTTGCGAAAATAGTTAACAAGAATTCGCATTCCAACTAAAGAGGCAATACTAAACCCAATGATTTTCAAAAACTCTATCGGTCTTACTAAATCGTGAAAAGTCAATTCAAGTTTGTCTGTCCACAAGGCAAGTAACCCCGTCAATATTGTCAGGTTAATAGCAGCAATTGTCAAATATTTAAATGACTTTTTTCGCATTTGTCCGTTTTGTCAATCACAATAATTTCAAGTTCGCACTGTCCCCGTAAAATGACGTACAACAGCCTGTCCCGCCCCTTCGCGGGAAAGCAATCTGTTCACAATAACCACTTTCCATCTTCCCCTTTACAACCTCCAATTCACACTCCTCAATGTGTCTGACACCCGAAAAAGGTGTCTGACACAATATAACTTCTAACTTCCAATTTCCGGTTTCAGACATTCGTATATTCGTATTAATTCGTAATTCGTTGATAAAAATTTCCTATCATGTCTTTAAAAAAAATGAGTGCATAAATAATCATAAATGGTTCGGCATAATAACGCCAGCGCTCTCCCATAAAATAAATAATGGTTAACAGGTAGCTTCCAATTAACGGGGTTAAAATTATTGCAAGTTGTAACAATTCATTTATTGAAGCATTTTTTATTCTCCTGTAAAGTGAGAAAAATAAAAAACCGATTGTACCAATATACACGATTAAATTTACCGGATTGAAAATGTGATTGAGATAATTGGTGGGTAAAAAATAAAGTGCTGTTTTACGGGCGGTAAGAATTGCTTCTTCTTTGGGATGATGCAGCATCCAGTTTTTACCTGCTTCAAAATAAATATCCATTTCCTGTTTTTCATCCAGGTTGCTTAAACCAGGTTCTTTATTGAATAAAAATGCGAAATCCTTTGCATGTACACTTACAAGCCCATAATACCAGCTTCCCCGCGCATAGGTATTATGTCCCTGGAGGAATTCTGAGCTTGATTGTGTGGATAAAAACCAGGCGCCAAACTTTTTATGATTGGCAACTAAGATTGGCAAATGAACAATGAAAACAATTAATGCAGCTATAAAAACGAACCTGCTTTGGGTAAGAAAAGTTTTATGTTTTATTAAATTGAATATCCATATAAGCAAATAAAGCACCAGGAAAATTAAAAATATAAACAGCGTTTGCGGCCTTAATAAACATGAAAAAGAAGCAAGTGCTGCGTAAGAAAAAATTTGCAGAAACGAGGCTTCTTTCTTTAAGTACACGCATTGGTATATAAATGCAAACACGATTACCAAAATCGGCATTGAGATGTTTTCGAAAATTTCTAATATGCCGATATAAAAAAAAACAGGTGGAAATAAGATGTAAAAAAATGAACCTGCGATAGACCATCCTTTGTTAAAAAACAACAACAAGAGCGACAGAAAATAAAACGCTGATATGATAAACAGGAAGGACTTAATAATACAAATGATTAGTCCGTATATATAAAAATAGTTTGCCGGAATCTGGTTTGCATTTTTAAATGTTAGTCCTGAATTCCGCATGTACAATTTTAAATACATAACATGCAGCCAGACATTAAAGCGCGGCCTTACAGCAGAAATTATGACGGAATCCTTTCTATACGGATGCGTCTTAATATCCATTAGATATTCATTGTAATTAATTTTGTACAATGCGGTAGCAGCCATTTCATAATCGTCAATATTAATGAAGCCGGCAAAATTTTTATCAAAAGAAAATGAAACAGGAATAAGCTTATCTGCAAAATTATTTTTAACCGCTATCATCCCCACCAATGTTTTCAGCAATAGCAACAACAGAAAAATGATTCCGAAAATTTTATGTTGTTTTATAAAAGAAAGGGATGATTGCATCTAAGAATAAAATGAAAGAGTGTTTAAAAAAACTTAACTGATAAGACAGGCACTAACCCAACATCTGAAAACATCGCTGCCATTAATGTCTTTGTGCTTCTCCGGATGTTTGATGCTGTCAATTAAATCCGGGGTGATAATATTTTTTTCTTCAAGAGGTTTTAAATCTGAAATCATTTTCTCCTTTACTTTCGGGTTTTGCATCCATTGCAGAAACGGAGTTTCATATCCAACCTTATCTTTTCGCCAGCCAATTTCAGGCGGAAGCAAATCTTTAAACGACTCGCGCATCAGGTACTTCGTGTACCCGTTTTTAATTTTAAAATCCGAAGGAAGTGTAAATAAAAATTCAGCTAACGCATGATTTAAAAAAGGCAAACGTATTTCGCGCGAATGTGCCATTGAATTACGGTCGGCATATTTCAGCAGGTCTTCTAACTGCCCGCTGCTGATGCTGTAACTCAGGTTTTGATTAAGATTATTAGCCATGCCACCATGTGATGCAAAAGATGCAGGCGCATATTTTTTCAAGTATCCGCGATTTACAAAAGTGTTTTTGGATAATGCATTCCTGTTTTTAAATTGCGTCATCCTGTTATGCCATGCAGGTTTATACGCATACAACCAGAATAAATATCCTGTAATAAATTCCGTTTGGTACAAATCCCTGTATGCTTTTTTTTCTCTTTTGAAGTTTGAAAAATTATAACGCGCCTGTTCGAGGAAAAAATGATAGAACATATAAGTGTAACCCGCAAGCACCTCATCAGCACCTTGCCCGTCTAACAAAACTGTTATATTATTTTCTTTGGCCAGTTGCATCACCGCATATTGAGCAGTAACGCTTCCCGTGCCAAAAGGCTCTTCAATATGATAAGTCATCTTGTCAAATGCCTGGAGGAACATTTCATCATCAGGAAAAATAAAATGTGGATTAACTCCTGTTTTTTTTATCACCTGCTCCATGTACGCACCTTCGTCTTTTTCAAAATTCTTAAATCTTGCTGAAAAAGTTGATTGCTTCACAGGCTTGTCTCTACCAATCTGATCAATGAGGCAAACAATAAGCGAGCTGTCTAATCCACCCGAAAGACTTGATCCTACAGGCACATCAGCCCGAAGGCGTTTGCTTACTGAATCCGTCATCAGCCATTTAAATTTCTCACATGCATCATTAAAAGAAATATTGTGATCAATGTTATCAGCATTAATTTCCCAATACTTTGTTTTTTTAATTGTCCCGCTTTTGTCCACTGTCATGTAATGACCTGCAGGCAACTTTACTACATTTTCATAAAATGTTGATTGACGGTTAAAGGGTTCAAACAAGTGATGCAGCGCAATAAAATTAAATAGTTGAACATCATCGCTCTTTTTAGTAATGCCCGCTGCCCACAATGCTTTAATCTCTGATGCAAAAATTAAATGTTTATTCTTTTCGTAGTGATAATAAAAAGGTTTTTCACCAAAGCGATCGCGTGCGCAAAAAAGATGTTGTTCTTTTTCATCCCACAATGCAAATGCAAACATGCCATCCAGGTCATCTAAACACTTTTCCTTTTTATGATGATACAATGCAAGCAGCACTTCAGTATCGCTGCATGTTTTAAATTGAAAACCCTGTTTGATTAAATCGGCTTTGAGTTCGATATAATTATAAATCTCACCATTAAAAATAATTGTATAGCGGTCATTATAATGCATGGGCTGCTTACCTGCATCGCTCAGGTCAATAATAGCAAGCCTGCGGTGTCCCAACCCTATATGTTTATTTTCGTGTATCCAAAAGCCTTCTCCATCAGGTCCCCGATGAGCCAGCGCACTTGTCATGCTCTTTAGATTCTCCAACAAGACTTGAGAAGAGTCAAATTTAATAATACCGCTTATCCCGCACATTGATGAATAATTTTTTGCAAAGTAATAAGTAACAACATGATATTGTGAAACCGTAAGAGAAATTATCAGCGGGGTAATTATACAGTGATTTATGCAACAACGGATAGGCTGTAGTTTCATTATATTTTATAGTTTCGCCACAGGCAAGTATTGATATCCGCTTACAGGTTAAGGTAATGATTAAACAAAAAAAAATTCTGATTCTTTCTTATTCAAAATTACACATGGATCCCAGGGTCAGGAGGCAAATCAGAACACTCCTTCCTTTCTTCGAAATTCATACCGGTGGGATAACTCCGGCCGGTTTGCCCGGTGAAATTTATACAAAACTTGATGCTCCCTGGGAGCACCTTAATTATCCCAGGCCAATAAGAAAATTTGTTTCATTAATTATAAAGGTCAGGCGTTATATTTATTATAACCTGCTCAAAAATTATGACAGATTTTTTATGGATCAAACCGTAAAAAATTTCATAAGTAAAATTAAAGACATCCCGTTTGATCTGATTATTGCAAACGATGTTGAGACATTTCCCCTTGCAGTAAAGCTGAAAAAAAAAAATACACGGCTCATTTTTGACCTGCATGAGTTTGCTCCCCGCCAGTTTGAAGATGATAAAAATTGGGTAAACAGTCGCCAGGCATTTTGTGAATACGCTGTAAAAAATTTTTTGCCTCTTGCCGATGCAAGTTTTACAGTAGGGGAATTAATTTCTTTGGAGTATGAAAAATATTGCAACATAAAGCCGCTGGTGATGACCAATGCAACAGAATACAAAGAGTTTCTCACACCGCTCCCGGTGAAAAATAAAATCCGCATGGTGCATCACGGGTTTGCTATTGCGGGCAGAAAGATTGAAGAAATGATTCTGATGATGGATTATCTTAATGAAAATTATGAGCTTTATTTTCTTCTCAGCAGGGATAATGACTACTTAGCTCAATTGAAAAAAATTGCTGAAAAAAATAAAAATATTTTTTTTTTAGATCCGGTTCCTTCTGATAAGCTGGCAGAAGAATTAAATAAATATGATATCGGCATTTATATCCTGGCACCCACCAACATAAATAATTTTTACGCCCTGCCGAATAAATTTTTTGAATTCGTGCAGGCACGACTTGCGATTGCAATTGGACCTTCGCCTGAAATGGCATCCTACATAAAAAAACATGATTTGGGCGTTGTGGCTGGTGAGTTCACTGCTTCATCTCTTGCTGATGAGATAAGGAAATTGTCAGCAGAAAAAATTATGCATTTCAAAAATCAATCTCACCGGGTTGCATTGCAACTTTCATCTGAACCGAATAAAAAACTCTTACTGGATACTGTGAATCAACTTCTGAAGGACTAAAAACATGTGCGGCATAGCGGGAATTGTAAGTTTTAATGGCGTGGCGGTTGAACCGGCCAGGCTGAAGAAAATGACTGATGCGATTGCTCATCGCGGACCTGATGGAGAAGGCTTCTGGATTAGTGAGAAGGGCAATGTTGGATTAGCACACCGAAGGCTGGCTATCATTGACCTGAGTGATGCCGGTAAACAACCTATGCACTATGCTCACAACAGGTATGTTCTCATTTTCAACGGTGAGATTTACAACTACATAGAGCTTCGTAAAACACTTATTGCCGATGGCTATACTTTTCATTCGCAAACCGACACAGAAGTTTTGATGGCTCTTTATGATCAGAAAAAAGAAAAATGCCTTGAATACATTGATGGGATGTTTGCTTTTGCTTTATATGATAATGCAGAGCAGATTTTATTTTGTGCGCGAGACAGGTTTGGCGAAAAGCCCTTTCATTATTTTTATGATGAAGGTAAACGTTTTGTATTTGCTTCTGAAATGAAGGCCATGTGGAGTGCTGATGTTCCCAAAAGTGAGAATGAAAAAATGTTTTTTAATTTTTTGACTACCGGAAGCCTCCATAATTCTCATGATTTAAGTCAGACATTTTATAAATCAATTTATAAATTGAAAGCAGGTCATTACCTGAAGTCAGGTAATGACGGCAAATTGATTATCAAAAAATATTGGGATTTGGATTATAAGAAAACCAATAAAAACATTTCAGAGAAGGATGCAACAGAACAGTTCAGAATGTTGATGCATGAATCTGTTATGCGCAGGTTGCGATCAGATGTTACTGTGGGATCAAGCCTTTCAGGAGGCCTGGATAGCTCGCTTGTGGTTTGCCTTATTGATAAAATAAATATTGACAAAAGAATAAAGCAAAATGTTTTTTCAGCCCGCTTTCCCGGTTATTCACGGGATGAGGGACCCTATATGCAAATGGTGATTGACCGCACAAATGTAAATCCCTACTTTGTTTTCCCCGGAGAACAGGAATTCATATCCGACCTCGATAAGCTTTTGTGGCACCAGGAAGAGCCATTCAGAAGTGCAAGCATCTATGCTCAATATTGTGTGATGCGAACGGCTAAACAAAATAATACAATTGTATTACTTGACGGACAGGGAGCTGATGAAATGCTTGCAGGTTATGACTACTTTTTCTTTCATTATTTTCTTGAACTTGGAAAGAAAAATCCATTGAAACTTAAAAAAGAGTTAGCCGGGTATAAAGAGCAGGTTAACCGTGATGGAATGAATTTGGGAAAATCTTTTTTACTCAAGTCATGGCTGCCCGGCATGACGCAGGCAATAGCTGATTATAACAGCAAAAAATCTTTTTCAAATCATGAGTTCCTCAGTAAAGATTATCTTGAATACAATAAATCATTATCCATAAAAAATGACCTCTTTGAACCCAACAACCTGAACGCATTACTTTATCAAAGCACACTTTGCGGTCCGTTAGAAAACCTGTTGCGATTTGCAGATCGCAATTCAATGGCTCATTCGGTTGAAGTGCGTCTCCCTTATTTGTTACATAGTTTTGTTGAATTTATTTTTTCATTGCCTACGGGTTTTAAAATCAGAAACGGATGGAGAAAATACATTATGCGTATTTCATTTGAAGATTTATTGCCTGCGGAGATCACCTGGCGCAAAGATAAAATCGGGTATGAACCACCGCAAGATAAATGGCTTCAGAATAAAATTTTACAGCAAAGAATGATTGATGGTTTTTATAAGCTGGCTGACAAAAAAATCCTGAATAAAAATTCAATAGACAAGAAATTGTTAGGTAATAAGGATGCAACTGCAATTCCTGCTTCGTGGAATTATTGGATGGCATCAGAATTTATTGATTAAACCGCGTTATATTATTGTTTAATAAATGATGATTTTATTATGGTAAGCTCATTAAATAATCTTAAAAAATAAACACCGTTATTGAGATTATCACTTTCAACCGTTAAATTATTGAAGCCTTTTTTAACCTTCACTTTATTGCTCAAAACCCTTTTTGAAATGGCATCATAAATTTCAATACTTATCTCCTGGTCGAAAGGCGAATTGATATACAACTGTATATTTCCTGATGTTGGATTGGGAGTAATGTTCAGCAACCCGAAACTACTTTCAATTGATTTGCATAAACGATTATTTGCTAAGTTTCCATCATCAACACCATTTGGCTTTTGTACTTCAATACAAAAATAACCGGGATTAAAATCATTGATGAGTTCAACCTTCGCTTTGAAGATATAACTTATGACAGGCGATGCCACTGTTATATGAGTATTAGAAAATTCCACAAGCGAAGGAAGCCCCTCCACATTTGCAACTACTTTATAATTATCAATGTTAATGTTTCCGAGGTTAGCCAACTGGGCAGATAACGTGAGCAGATTATTTTGCAGTTGAGAATTAACATCAGTTACAGCAATTTCAAGATCGGGAATGAGAACGTTATATGATGCATAAGCTGTATCGGTGCAACCTTTATCGCTGAAAGCGATTAACATGATGTTGTAAACATTGGTATCAGCAAAAGCGTGTGCAGGTGAAGTAAGTACAGAGTTGAATCCATCGCCAAAGTCCCACAAATAAGAAACAGCATTTTGAGATGAATTTGTGAAAGAGACCAATTGATTGGGAGATGCATAAGCTGGTGCTGACGTAAATGAGGCAACAGGATTTGCATAAATGATTATTCCTTTTATTGTATCTGAACTGCAACCTGCATTACTCGTTACAGTGAGCTGAACTAAGTAGCTGCCGGGTGCATTGAAGGTATAGTTAGCTGTTGATGCAGTTGAAACTGTAGCCGAATTTATTACCCAATCCCATTGTTTAATGGTATCACCGGCAACAGTTGAAGAATCAGTAAATATTGTTAAAGCTGAATCACATGGATTTGACGTTGTAAAACCGATTACAGGGTTGGCATGAATTACCACCGGCTGCGTATAACTTTTAAAACATTGATTGGTATCAGTTGCAGTAACTGTTACATTATAGGTTGCAGGAAGTTGATATTGATGAATAGGATTTTGAAATGTACTGTTACCAGAACCGAATTCTCCGAAATTCCAGTTCCAGGCATTTATTAAACCAGTAGATGGTGACAGGTCAATGAAATAGAAATGAGTAAAATCGCCATGACATATTGAATCAACACTGAATGATGGCGAGGGCGAAAGTTTTACTGTTACGGGTTTTGTTATAGTATCGCGACAGCCCTTTTGCGTTCCGACTATTAACTCCACATTGTAATTACCCGGTTGAGAATAATTATTTGAAGGGTTTTGAAGTGTTGAAGAATTTAAATTTCCGAAACTCCAACTCCAATAATTTAAGGTGTCATTAGTATTTATAAATGAAAAATCATTAAACTGTGTTAAACTATCACTGCATAAAACAGGTGTTACAAAGTTGGCAACAGGTAATGGATAAACCACAATGCCTTTTGTTATGGAATCAATACAACCATTAATACTTATGATGGTAAGTGATGCATTGTATAAACCGGTGTCGCTGTATGTATGATAAGTTGATGTTCCATTTGCCCCCGTACCTCCATCGCCAAAGTTCCATGAATAAGTGTTAATGTTATCTCCGGGTACTGGCACCGAAGTGCTTACAAACAAATTAGAATCATTAAGACAGGCATTGGTGAAAGTGAAACCAGCAGCAGGATTTTGGAGTACTGTTACTGAACCTGAAAAAGATGAATCGCAGTAAGTGGCGGTAACCACAGTTAAAACAACGTAATAGATTCCCGTATCAGGAAATGTATGAGTAACTATATCAACATTATCAATAATAAAACCGTCACTGAATTCCCAATGCTTTAAGACAATAAGGTCATTAATATTTTGAGTTGTTGATGTATTTGTAAAAGTAACAGGAACATTTTTACAAACTGTATCTGCAGTTTGTGTAAACGAAACCAAAGCGGGATGAGTAATAATAACATTATCTGTATAGGTAGTTGAACATCCGTTAGCAGCAGTTGCTGTTAATTGCACCAGGTAACTTGAATCAGTTGCAGTATAAACATGAGCAGGTAGGTCAACTGTTGAAGAATTACCATCACCAAAGCTCCAGTTGTAGTTTACACCAGGATTAGTGGCGCTATCTGTCAAATTAGTAAAAATAACTGTGCCTCCTGCACATGTGCCGGAAATTGAAAACAAGGCTACAGGTGTAGGTAAAATATTTATTGTTTTTGTAATGGAATCAACACAGCCGTTTGAATTGGTTACTATAAGCTGCACATCATAACTTCCGCTTGTTGCAAAAGTGTAAGATGGACTTTGAACTGTTGATGAATCCTGGTTGCCGAAATGCCATAACCAATTAACCACGCTATCATTCGCAGCAGTTGAGCCATCAGTAAATTGCATTACATAACCTGCACATTCAGCAAATGCCGAGGGAGTATATTCGGCAACAGGTATTGGAACTACAGTAATGTTTTTTGTAAATGTGCTGCTGTCACCGTTAGCAGCATATACGGTAAGCGTTACATTGTACGAACCACCTGTAACATAAGTATGTGAGGGATTTTGTAATGTGCTGGTATTGGTGTCGCCAAAAGTCCATTGCCAGGTAATAATATTACCATAGCAGAGTTCTGTTTCATCAGTAAAATTTACCGGTAAGCCTTCGCAGGTCCCCGTTGTTGTAAAACCAGCAATTGGTAATGGTATGTAAATGTAAACACTATCGTTTGCATAATATGTAATATGATCTGTTCCATCAGTAGCAACTTCAAAATATTGCATTCCTGTATCCGCAGCCTGAAAATTAAAATTTACAGAGTCAATTCCCTGTGCCCAATTATCATTCACACAGTTGGCGGCAAAAGAAAAATGTGTCAGATTATATCCTGAAATAACGTGCAAAACTGAACTGTCATTCAAAAGTTCAACGTTATACGGTGACGGCATTAGGGTTGGGACAGTATCCAGCAATACAACGGGATTCAAATTGCCGGGCGTGCCTAATTTGAGCAGTTTTAAACGGCCATTATCATTAGTTACAAAACAGTACCATTCATTTTGCTGGTTGTACATTTTCAAACCAAAAACACTTCCCACCGGAGCTGTAAGAACAGTAGTTGAAGGGTTATTATTATTCAGGGAGTTTCCAAAATCAATTCTCGTAATTGTACCTCCGAAATAATTAGTTACATACCCGAAAAAACTATCCGTAAGACAATCATAAATTACATCCATTTGGCGTGGTGCATTAAACGGTCCTGTTATTACTGATGAGTCTAAAATATTTTGAAAAGTATTATCAAAATGTATTTTACTGATGGAATTGTCACCATTGTTACACACAAATAAATAATCACCGAATATTTTAAGCCTTACAGGCTGGTTAATTCCAAAATTTCCTATGTATTGAAAATCCACACTGTCATCATTAAGGCTGTCTAATGAAAGTTTATATAAATTATTATTATTCAAATCAACTTTAAACGCAACCCACCTTACCGAATCAATTTTAACCATATCAAACCCAACTGAAGTAGGGCAATTATCATTAACAACAGTTTTAACCTGAGAGTTGAGCAAAACATCAAAAGTTGAATTGAACTCATATAGATGTGTATTCACATTACCGTTTTCATTTGCATAAATAAAATACCTGCCATCTTCTTTAATCATTTTAAATTGGTAAATTCCGATGGATACCGGAGGCAGATTCTGAACACTTTCTAAACTATCTAACCTGTGACTGCATTTACCAACAGATAAAGTTCCCGGGTTAGTGATAGTTATGTTTTGAAGAGGGCAAACGGTATCAGGCAAATTATAACTGCACTGACCAAATACAAATTGGTGAAAAAAAACGCAGAAAAAAAACAGGGGGAGTTTCTTTATGAGCATAGCGTGTAAATTGTTTTCAATGTTAAATAAATTAATGCAACTCTAAATCTCTGCTTAACTTATAAAGCAAATGTATTGATTAATAGTCATACTTTTCAATTTCAACTTCTTTCATCAGCTTTGTGCCATTAACAAGATGCGCTGTAAAATGATTTGCAAGATAAGGCGCAAGCAATGCTCCCTTAGTTCCCAATCCGTTAAATATTCCAATTTGTTTTTGATAGGGATGCGTTCCAATCAAAGGTCTGCGCCCTTTTACTGTAGGGCGAACTGCTGCAAGATGAGCTTGTATTCTGAAAGGAATTTTTATTATTGAACTGAATTGATCTGCTAATTTTTCTTTCGCATCATCAGTTGGTTCATCATTCAGATTATCCCAATTAAAAGTAGAACCGATTCTGAAAAGATGATTGCCTATGGGTTGTATATAAATATTTTTATTGATGATATAATCTTCGGTTAACCCTTCGCATTTCACAATCAGCAATTCTCCCTTTGCAAATTGATATGGCAATGATTTGAAAAACGGATTGCGATAAGCATAATAACCTTCACAAAAAATAATTTTATCAGCTTCAATATTCCCATAAAAAACTTTTTGCTGCTCAAGTCTTAATTCAGAGAAATTAAATTCTTCTTCGAGCAATTGATTTTTTTCTTTAAGTATCTTTCGATAATGTTCAATTAATTTTTTGATAAATAAGAAACCTGTTGATTTTAATTTAATAGCTCCGAATGGTGCTTCAATAGAGGGATTAAAATGTGGCGGCAATTCATCGCCAATTAAATTTTCATAACCGGGTGAAGTGCTTCTTTCCATCCAATCATTTTTGTTTTTGATGGATGTGTAAATTTCAATGATTGGAATTTCTTTGAAAAATTGTTCTGAAAAAAATTTTTCAAGTGTTGAATAAGCGCTTCTTGCAAATGGATAAGCTTCATCAAAGAGCCATGTTTTAACTAATCTTCTTCCTGTGATGGGATGAATGATACCTGCCGCAATATTTGATGATGATGAGGGATTGTGTTTATCAATTACAAAAACAGACTTGCCGTTTTCAGTTAAAAAGTGAGCAAGCATTGTCCCCGCTATCCCCTGCCCTACTATAATAAAATCAAAATGTGATTGATTCATTGATACTTCTTTATCCTTTCAACTTTCGGAAAGTTGAAGGAACTTTCCGAAAGTAAAAGTAAAGCAGGATAGCATCCCGCCCCGGGTAAATATTTCTTTCGTGCAAAGAAGTATTTTTGAAATAGGAATACAAACAAACCAAAACCCTCATGGTTTCTTTCCCTTATATCCAACCAATGCAATATATTTTCCTTTTGCAGCTATTGCTATACGGTAAAAGTTACCAATGCTTTTTGAAAAATCGGCAACCTGTTTCCAGCCTTCATTTGTTTTGGTATCATACATAAAAAGCTTTCCATCCTTGCCCGAAAGAATTTTCAGGTCGGGCGTCCACGCATAATCTTCGCTGCCGATTAATGATTTACAGATTTCAGTTTTCTTTTTACTGAAGCTTTCAAACTGCATTATTGTCCAGGTTGAATCACTTGTTTTTTGAGTATAGCTTATTGTTGCAAACTTGCCGGGAATATTCTGAAGACATCGCCCAGGGTTAATTGCTATGGTGTCAATCTTATTTGAATCAACGTTAAATATCTGGAGTGTAATTTTTTTCCCAAGCACCCATAATGCGTAAGTACTTTTATCAATATGGCAGAAATAACCGACTGAATCATTTTTAGGAGTTAAG
The DNA here is from genome assembly GCA_039931675.1 of Bacteroidia bacterium. Lineage (GTDB taxonomy): Bacteria > Bacteroidota > Bacteroidia > AKYH767-A > OLB10 > JAEUTH01. Next base: position 38,097 of record JBDTRM010000267.1, read on the forward strand.
TTAACCGGAAAATTTCCGCTTCGTGTATAAATATATAAGTGTTGTGATGAATCAGCATCCACACGAACACAGGCTACATGTTTGTTATCACGAAGTGGTGTTGGCGAATATTCGCTTTGCGGTGTATGCGTTAATTGAAAACTTTTTTTGGTTAGTATATTGTACAAATAAATTTCCGTTTGCGTGCTATCGGGCTGCGATACATAGTAAAGTAAATCAACCGTGTTATCAAAGCGTGGCTGGTTATCATAACCTTTCCGGTTCGTAATATTTTCCGGAGTTCCGAAAGTGAATTTGCCACTATCGTTTTGCATGGAAACAAGAAAAATATCAGTGTCGGGAATTTGCGCCTGAAGAGAATTGACAATTGACAATTGACAATTGACAATTAAAGAAAGAATTAAAAAAAGCTTTTTCATTTTATATTATTTGATTTTGTTGTGATTTCATTTTTTTGAATTGAGATGGAAAGATCAACATTCACATCTGCACTGTCTGTTTTATTTTCTGCTTGAAAATATCCACGCAAAGTAGCAAGTTTATTTTGTATGAAAGATAAAGTTTTGATGGAGTCTAAATTATTTTGAAAAGTTATATCTCGCGAAATTGTTTTATTAAAGTAACCTAACTTCTGAACAATCTTATATTTTGTTTCACTGCTTTTATTTCCGAGAAAAGAAGATTGCTTATCAAGATAATAATTATCAACGATATTGAAACGATCATAATTTTCTACTTTCAATTTTCCTTTGGTGATGATTGAAAACAAAGTTGATGGAGAGGAAACAAACAGGAGAAATGATGCAGCAAAAATTCCGAAATAAATTTTGACAAGCACGTTCAGCTTGCTGCGAAATATCAATCCGCTCAACGCAACTCCGCTGCAAAAAAAAGTTAAGGAGAAATAAGTTGCTGAAATATTGAATGAGTTTGAAAAACTCTTTATCAATAATGCGATGATGAAAACAACAGCGATTAAAACATGTAACAATAATGCTTTTTTAAAAGTTGATTCACTTGCTTTCTTTCCAACTATCATCAGCAGTAAACCTGCAACAAGTGACAAGATGTAGCAGCTTACGCAAATGATGAATTGAATGTTTGACAAGGGTTTTGTATCTTTAAATTTTGTCCTGTTGAGTGAAACGAAACATCTTTCTACGAATGAAGTAACTACTACCTATGGAGAAAGTTCCTTCGCTTCGCTCAGGATGACAGGGCCGGTGACTTTGCTCAGGATGACATGGCCGGTGTCTTCGCTCAGGATGACAGGGCCGGTGACTTTGCTCAGGATGACAAGGCTCGGTGGCTTTGCTCTAATGATTTTCATCTCGTTTCTGAAATTTTTTCCAACTGAAACATTTCATCACGCAGTCTTGCAGCTTCAATAAAATCTAATTCACGTGCAGCTTTTTCCATATCGCGTTTAACGCGGCTTATTTGTTTTTGCAATTGCTCTTTATTCATGTATGCAATTAACGGGTCGGCTGCTATGTTTAATTTATCACTCTCCACATAAGCCTTTGGCTGAGCAGCTTTGCGCGCATCATCGGATGCAGATTGATTGAAGAAATTTTCATTTGACTTTTTAATTTGTGTGGGAGTAATATTGTTTGCAGTGTTGTAAGCAATTTGTTTTTCTCTCCGCCTGTCCGTTTCATCTATCGTGCGTTGCATACTTTCAGTTATTTTATCTGCATACATAATTACTTTGCCGTTTATGTTGCGCGCTGCTCGCCCAGCAGTTTGAGTAAGTGAGCGATTGCTTCGCAGGAAACCTTCTTTATCAGCATCTAAAATCGCAACCAAAGAAACTTCAGGTAAATCCAAACCTTCGCGCAACAAATTAATTCCTATCAATACATCGAACACACCGTTGCGTAAGTCGCGAAGTATTTCTACACGGTCAAGAGTTTCCACATCGCTGTGAATATAGCGACAACGGATGTTAAGTTTAGTAAGGTATTTAGCCAACTCTTCAGCCATACGTTTTGTAAGTGTTGTAACGAGAACGCGTTCATTCTTTTTTACAACGTTTTCAATTTCTTCTAATAAATCATCCACCTGGTTTATACTCGGACGCACTTCAATTGGTGGGTCTAACAAACCTGTGGGGCGAATCACCTGTTCAACTATCACTCCTCCGCTTTGTTCTAATTCATACTCAGCAGGAGTTGCGCTTACGTAAATAGTTTGTCCAATCAGCGAATCAAATTCTTCAAATTTCAAAGGGCGGTTATCCATTGCACTTGGCAAACGAAATCCATACTCCACTAAATTTATTTTACGCGAACGGTCGCCACCATACATTGCGCGTACCTGAGAAACCGTTACATGACTTTCATCAATCACCATGATGTAATCTTCAGGAAAATAATCTAATAAACAGAAGGGTCGTGTGCCGGGCTTGCGTCCGTCAAAATAACGCGAGTAGTTTTCAATGCCGCTGCAGTAGCCTAATTCACGAATCATTTCCAAATCATAAGTTACTCGGTCTTCCAATCTTTTTGCTTCGAGATAACGTTGTTGTTCTTTGAAAAAATCAACCTGCTTCATCATGTCTTCCTGAATTTGCCAGATAGTTTGCGTTTGTGTTTTTGCATTAGTCACATAAATGTTTGCAGGAAATATGGCAATGAATTCATGCGAATCAGCTTTGCGTCCGCTAATCGGGTCTATCGTTTCCAACTCTTCAATCTCATCACCGAAAAAAGTTATGCGATAAGCGTAATCAGCATAAGCAAGAAACACATCAACGCTATCGCCTTTAACCCGAAAAGTCCCATGCTTAAATTCAGTAACAGTTCGTGAATACAAACTCGTAACCAACTTATGCAGAAAAGTATTGCGCGAAATCTTTTGCCCCTTCTGAACGCGAATAATATTTTCAGTAAAGTCAGCAGGATTTCCCATACCATAAATACATGAAACGCTTGAAACCACAATCACATCTCGCCTGCCACTCATCAAAGATGTTGTAGTGCTTAATCGCAGCTTTTCAATTTCATCATTGATAGATAAATCTTTTTCAATGTAAGTGTTGCTTGACGGCAGATAAGCTTCGGGCTGATAGTAATCGTAATACGAAACAAAATACTCTACAGCATTTTCAGGAAAGAACTGTTTGAACTCACCATACAATTGAGCAGCAAGAGTTTTGTTATGCGATAATATTAATGCAGGCCGCTGCACCTGTTGAATCACATTAGCAATCGTAAAAGTTTTGCCCGAACCTGTAACACCTAAAAGCGTTTGTGCACGGTCACCAGCATTCAAGCCTGCAACCAATTGCCTGATAGCTTCAGGCTGATCACCGGTAGGTTCGAAATCGGAGATTAGTTTTAAATTCATTGAATGCAAAGAAACAAGAAATGCAGTGAAAAGTTAGTGAGATTTTATGACATGAATTTACCAAAGGTCAAATCAGTTTTTGTAAAGTAAATTGAAATGCATTAGTTTTGTTATAAAATAATCTTAAAGATGACAACAGTATTTCATATTAATGCCAACGAAATAAATACGGACTTTACAACAGCACTCCGTAATCTTTTTAAAGACAAAAGAATTACCGTCACAGTTGATGTTGATATGGATGAAACAGAATATTTGTTGCGAAGCAAAGCCAATAAAAAAATGCTTTTGAAATCATTGAAGCAAGCAGAGACACTTATGCCAATGAAGAAAAAATGACTGTATGAAAAAAAACAAAACCGCCTTTCAGAAAATTTCCTGAAAGGCGGTTTTGTTTACTTCGTCACTTAGTCACTTAGTTCCTTCGTCACCCAAAGAAATTTACTTATTATCCTTCACTTCTTCAAAGTCAACATCTTTCACATTATCATCAGCAGTTGAACCCTGATTTGCATTGCCATCCTGATTTGCATTTGCTTCACCTGTTGGTGATGGATTTGCATCCTGAGTTGCTTTGTACATTTCTTCGCTCGCGGCTTGCCATGCTGCATTAAGTGCAGTCATTGCTGTATCAATACCGGCAACATCACGCGCACCGTGTGCAGTTTTCAATTCATTCCATGCTGTTTCAATTGTAGCTTTTTTATCAGCAGGTAATTTTTCTCCATATTCTTTCAACTGTTTTTCAGTTTGAAAAATCATGGTATCGGCAGCATTTATTTTTTCCGTTTCCTCTTTCAACTTGCGATCACCTTCAGCATTTTTTTCTGCTTCATCTTTCATGCGTTTAATTTCTGCATCGCTTAATCCGCTTGATGCCTCGATGCGGATTTTTTGTTCCTTTCCGGTTGCACCATCTTTTGCAGTTACGTGTAAGATACCGTTAGCATCTATATCAAACGTCACTTCAATTTTTGGAACCCCGCGAGGTGACGGCATAATGCCATCTAAATTAAACTCACCAATCTTGCGATTGTCTTTTGCCATCGGGCGCTCGCCCTGGCAAACAAAAATCTGCACCGATGGTTGATTATCGCTTGCAGTACTGAACGTTTCAGTTTTGCGTGTAGGGATAGTTGTGTTAGCTTCAATCAACTTGGTCATTACACCACCAAGCGTTTCAATACCGAGTGACAGTGGAGTAACATCTAACAACAAAACATCTTTTACTTCACCTGTTAAAACAGCCCCTTGTATTGCTGCGCCAACTGCAACCACTTCATCAGGATTCACACCTTTTGAAGGCTTGCGTCCAAAGAATTTTTCAACTAAATCCTGTATGGCAGGTATGCGTGTTGAGCCTCCAACAAGAATAACTTCATCAATTTGCGATGCAGTTAATTTTGCGTCAGCTAAAGCCTTTTTGCAAGGCTCCAATGTGCGTTGTATTAATGAATCAGATAACTGCTCAAATTTGGCACGTGTTAAGGTTTTCACCAAGTGTTTGGGAATACCGTCAACAGGCATTATGTATGGCAGGTTAACTTCAGTTTGTGTGGAGCTTGATAATTCAATCTTTGCCTTTTCTGCAGCTTCTTTGAGGCGTTGCATTGCCATCGGATCTTTGTGCAAATCAAGACCTTCGTCATTTTTAAATTCATCGGCTAACCAATCAATTACCACGTGATCAAAATCATCACCACCTAAGTGCGTATCACCATTAGTTGATTTTACTTCGAACACACCATCGCCTAATTCAAGAATTGAAATATCAAAAGTTCCACCACCTAAATCGAACACGGCAACTTTTGTGTCGGTATGTTTTTTATCCAGGCCATAAGCAAGTGCTGCCGCTGTAGGTTCATTGATGATTCGCAATACTTTTAAGCCTGCTATTTCACCGGCCTCTTTAGTTGCCTGGCGTTGTGCATCGCTAAAGTATGCAGGCACAGTTATAACAGCTTCTGTAACATCGCTGCCCAAATAATCTTCGGCAGTTTTTTTCATTTTCTGCAATATCATCGCACTTATTTCCTGTGGCGAATACATCCGGTCGTCAATTTTTATCCGCGCTGTATTGTTATCGCCTTTCACCACTTCATAAGGCATGCGTTTAATTTCTAACTGAACCTTGTCAAAAGTTTCGCCCATAAATCTTTTTATAGAGGCTATAGTTTTTTTAGGATTAGTGATAGCCTGTCGTTTGGCAGGATCACCTACTTTACGCTCTCCGTCCTTTAAGAAAGCCACTATTGATGGAGTTGTTCTGCGACCTTCGCTGTTGGGAATTACTACCGGCTCATTACCTTCCATTACGGCAACGCAGGAGTTTGTAGTTCCGAGGTCTATACCTATTACTTTTCTCATATCTTATTTAGTTTTTCCTGATTTAATATTTGGTTTGGGCAAGTCAATCAATATGCCAAAGGAAAATGGGTGACAGGTTGGCAGAAGTGGTTTAATTGTTTGAGCCCTTCGACTTCGCTCAGGGTGACCCAGGTTTGTTATAGAAACTGTGTCCAAGTTTATAACTTTGACAAAGTTGTCCAGAGCGATCTACTCCTTCACAAACTTTATTCTTGTCATTCTTTGGTTTGTTTCTGAATGAATCAGGTAAATTCCGCTTGCAAAATAGGTTATGTCTATAGTTATGGTAAAATCTTTTGTGCCGCTGTCTATTGGCTTTGAGGTGTAAACTGTTCTTCCATAAATATCAGTAATGATAAGATTGCCTTTAATATCTGAACAGGCTGAACATGAAATGGTAATGGTATTTTTAGCAGGATCGGGATACACTTTTATGGCACTTTGACTTTCGTTTTCATCAATACCCACATTCAAAACCGGATAGCAGGATGAAGTATCCACACAACCATTTTGAAAAACTATTACTGCATACGAGCCGTTAGCAGTTGCATTATATGATTGATTGGTTGCGCCTGCAATTAAACCTGAATCGCAATACATCCATTGATAAGCAGCCCCGGCAACATTTGATGAAAGATAAGGAGCATTTGCAGTTACGCTGGTATCAACTGTGTTAATGGTAAGGTTGATGGTAATTACAGAATCGCATCCCACTGCATTTGGAATGATATCCTGGTAGTTGCCTGATGATGTGTATGTATAGTTGCCACTCGGAGAAGTATAGTTATTGCAGGCTGCAATAGTTATTGTTGAATAAGATTTATCTAATGTTAGTATAACCGTAACAATAGAATCACACCCTGTGGCATTTGGAATGGTATCGAGATAAACTCCTGATGATGTCCAGGTGTAATTGCCGCTTGGTGATGTGTAGGAGTTGCATGCAGTTATTGTGGTGGCAAAATAGGCATCGTGATTGATGGTGAGATTAATTGTGATAATAGAATCACAGCCTATTGCATTTGGAATGGTATCCTGATATATGCCTGATGTTGACCATGTGTAATTGCCACTTGACGAAGTGTAATAAGAACATGCTGCTTGAGAAACACTGCCAAAAGAACTAGTATTGATAGTAAGAAGAATTGTAATGATAGAATCACAGCCTTTAGCATTAGGTATAGTATCAACATATATTCCGTTTGAAGTCCATGTATAACTACCACTTGGGGAAGTGTAAGAATAACAGTCGGCAACTGTTATAGTGGAGTAACTATCCTGAAATATCTTAAGATTCACGGTAATGATTGAATCACAGCCTGCAACGTTTGAAATGGTATCGTTATACGTACCGGAAGTAGTCCATGTATAATTGCCGCTTGGAGAAGTATAAGAATAACATTGTTTAATTATGATAGAGCTATACGATGAACTGGTTACCGTAAGATCAATTATAAAAATAGAATCTACTGTTGCTGAAGCGGGAATCGTATCAAGATAAATTCCTGAGCTTGCCCAGGTGTATTTACCTGAAGGAGATACTATGCTATCACAGACAGATTGTGTTAAATAGACATAAATATTGGGAAGCACTATATGAGTAACGACAGTGTTTGTTTTTACCGGTTTATTGAAATCAAAATAAATGTAAGCTTTATTAGAAATCTGCTTGCCTGCAACTAATGTTGACTTAGGCTTTATCCTGTACCTGATAAAACCATGACTACCAGGTTCGTTAGTGTTGCTGTCAGGTAACTGAATATTGTCGAACCTGAACTCAAGATTGCGTGAATGATACACCACCTGCATATCGCTAAGTGTATGAGAGGCACTGACAAATTCAAGGCTTGATAAATCCAGCTTGAAAGTATCAATAGGGTTAAGAATTTTTATGTTGAAAGCTGTGTCATTTCCAGTGTTCTGGAATCGGATTATATAATCCAGGTAGGGAGGATCAGGAAACTGAGTGCTGAGCAGGGTGTCTTCACTTACACATATTTCGTTAGGGTCATAGCTACCCGTGATAAGTTCAATCCAGGAGCTATAATTATTTTCAGGTTCTTCATCATCAACCACAGGATTGATTGTACACAATGCATTAAGCTGGGTGCCTATTGACACTCCAGTATTTACATATATGGTAACTGTTATTTGTCCTGATTGAAAAGGAGCAAGTGATATGTTAGACCAAACAACTGAATCGTTTGTAATGGATGATGAAACGGGAATTGATGAAATAAAACTGTAATTAGTATCATTGAGATAAAATACAATTGTGGCATTCAAGGAAGTGTTTCCCCGGTTTTCGTAGTCAATATTATATTGAGCGTTAAACCCTGAGCGAAAAGCCCCCAAAGGAGTTAACGTAATTTTTAAATCATTATAAGGAACACCAGGTTGAAATGCAAAATCATTTAATGAATCGGTTTGCTGGAATGAGTTAAAATAAACATTATAGTCAGGCGGAGTGCTAATGAAATAATTAAAAGTATCAGGTTGTACGGTGAAATTACCTGTATCAGGCAAAGCAAAAAGATAATTTCCGTTTTGCCGGGTGAATGTAATTCTTCCGGTACTCTGTTCAAGAATCTTATGGTACTTTAAAAGTGGTTCACTTGCATCCTGGATGTTATTGCTATTAATATCCACATATACTTTACCAGTTATCTTGTTGTAATTGTCCGTTAACTTTAATATCCAGTAATCATCACCGCCATTACTATTTTCAGTTTTATCTCCTGAAATATTTGATGCAGAAGATCCGCCAATAATATACTTTCCATCAGTAGTTTGTCTGATTGCAGCACTATATTCATAGAAATTTCCCCCAATGGTATTGTCCCAATCAATATTTCCTAAGGCATCTGTTTTAACAATCCAGTAATCAGTATAGTTTGAGGATTCAGTTTTATCACCTGAAATTCCAGAATTGGAGGTACCCCCTAAAATGTATCCCCCGTCACTTGTTTGTTGAATTGAACCAAGATAATCATCACCTCCTCCACCTATTGTGTTATCCCATTGTTTGATACCCATAGAATTCGTTTTTACAATCCAATAATCAAATCCGCCTAAGTTATCCTCTGACTTATCACCCAAATCTCCATCTCCATTTGAAAACCCACCCATAACATAACCTCCATCAGAGGTTTGTTGCAAACACGTTAAATAATTTTGACTCCCGTTATCACCAGAAAAACGTCTAGTCCATTGATAATTGCCTGATGAATCAAGCTTTACAATCAGGTAATAAATAGTATTAGAAACAGTTGATTCATACAACACTCCACCAAGAATATAACCACCATCAGACGTCTGTTGTACTACAGAGAATGAGTTATCTACCGGAAATATATTAATATCATTTTCATGATGAGTATATTGCCATTGTATGTTGCCCAATGAATCAGTTTTAACGACCCATCCTTCAGGTTCACCAGGAGAGAAACTGGTTTTATCACCTGAAATGTCTGATTCAGAACTGCCGCACAGCAAATATCCTCCATCTGTGGTTTGGCGAATGGAATACAAATAATCATCCTCATCTCCTCCTATTGTATTATCCCACTGTACATTCCCGAGTGAATCGGTTTTAACAATCCAATAATCATCATCAGATAATCCAATTGTATTTTCTGTTTTGTCTCCCGAAATATCAGACCTGGAATACCCTCCTAAGATAAATCCACCATCAGTAGTCTGCTGAAGACAAGTTAGAACGTCTTCGTTGCTTCCACCAATAGTATTTTGCCATTGTATATTACCTAATGAATCTACTTTGACAATCCAGTAATCTCCACCACCTATTCGGTCTTCTGTCTTATCACCAGAGATCATTGACCATGATTCACCACCAACAATATAGCCTCCATCTGCGGTTTGCTGAATGGCGTAGGGGCTATCTAGCCAACCTCCACCAATTGTATTTTGCCACAAGATTTCCTGACCCTTCAGAAAGGTTATAAGAAATACGTATATGGTTGTTAAAATGGCTTTCTTCATAATGGTAATTTTGAGGAAAGGTAGAAAAATAATTGCATTGTGCTTTAGTTACAGCTAAAAGGATAAAACTCCTTCCCTCCGATATTTTCAGACTTTCGAGTTTACTTTCCTTTAAAAGTTTTTCTTCCGGGAGCATATTTTAAAACGAGTTCAGCAGCACCAACTGATTTGCTTGCTGATATGAGTTTGGAAATGTTTGCATCATAGCTGAAGCCAAATGTGTAAGACGAAACCTGGTAATGCGCTTCGAAAATTATTGCATCATTAGTGCGATAAGATGCACCTAATGCAAAAGATGATTGCTCATTAAGACCTGTGAATTTTGATGCTTCGATGAGGCGCATTTTAAATAACATTCCGAAAACTGTTTCGCTGTAAGCACCTTGCTTCCAATGCACAAATGAAGGAAGTAGTGAATATTTTGAATCAGGAAAATCAAACTGACCCGAAAGCATATACATTGTTTTTTGATTTAGCTTTTGCCCAGTAAATCCTCCGTAAGTTGTAACAGGTTGATTAACGTGATAAAATGCCATTCCTGCCATTATTTTGATAACATCTTCCTGCAAAAATCTTTCGGCTACACTCGAAAACTGGTAATAAATTCCAGTGCTTATATCAGCATAAGCAGGCGAACTTAAATTATCAAATTCGCCACTTGGATAATCGCCACTGTAACCTCCGTTTACAAACTGGCTACCCCATGATAATTTATTTACATCACCGGTTCTTTGTGCTAACCCGCCCTGTATGCCTGCTGACAATTTATGATACTCACTTAACGGAACAACTCCCGCCAATGTTAGCGCACCTGTAGTTGTGCCTAATTTAGCCTCTCCAGCCTGATCCCGAAAAAAAGAAAAACCTGCACCAAGGTGGGGTAAAGGTCTGCGTGATGTGCCATTATCACCCACCGGAAGATCAACTGATGCTGCAATAGTATTATATGCATTGCCAATGGTGGGCCACTGATTTCGATAATTCAAGGTAACGCGCACAGGATTTATAGCTGTGCCGGCCAAAGCAGGATTGAGTAACAATGGCGCTTCATTATATTGAGAGTAATGAATATCCTGGGCATTTAAATACAATGATGCGAAGAGTAACCATAAGCATATAGGTAGTTTGTGTTTCATGATTTTTGATTTACGATTTGGGATTTATTTTCATTTCGTCATTGCGATCCCGATAGCTATCTAGAGAAGCAATCTGTAAAGGATTTGTTTCAATTTCATTATTCTTCTGCAAACTTTCGGAAAGTTGAAGGAACTTTCCGAAAGTGAATACCTGCGAATTATATTTAGTTTCGAAATTAATTAATTCATCAAAAGATTGCTTCTCCCGATAGCTATCGGGATCGCAATGACGGACAGCCTATTATTCAATCATTCAATCATTCCGTCATTCAACCTTAGTTATGCATCACCTCATCAAAGTAATAGTTCCTTTTTTAGCAACAGTTTCTCCATTGGTAAAGAGTAGCTTAATATGATATGCAAATACATCTGTATTTAATTTCTCGCCTTTGTAAGTTCCATCCCATCCTTTGTTTTTGTCAGTCGTGCTGAAAACTTCCTGCCCCCAGCGGTTATAAATATGCAGTTCCATACTTGTAATATTTGTTCCATACACCTGGTACAAATCGTTATTAAGATCACCATTTGGAGAGAATGCTGATGGTATGAGATACTCACCGGCAGGTTCAGGCATGGGAGGAAGAATTGTATCGGTTAACGGTTTGAAGAATGCAACTACATGCACATTGGTGTCTAACGTAAGGGTTACTGCTGTATCTGTTAGAGAAGTTGTTAATGTATCAAGGTCAATAGTCCAGTGGTCAAACCTGTAACCTGCTGCAGGCAAAGCAGTGAGGTGAAGATTAATATTTCCGAAATATTTACCGGTCCATGAATAAGTTGGTATATAAAGTGAGTTAAGCTGCACTCCGCCAGTTGCAGCCGGGCTAACATTAACATTCAAATCATAAGGTCCTTTAAGATCATAACAGTTGATAAAACCATTAGTCAAATCAATACAGCGGTCGTCAATAAATTGCTTCATAGTCTGCACATTGGTAACCCATGTGTTGTAATTGCCACCCCAGCGAGTGCATTGCCCATTCATTTCAGGATCAATTAAGGCAATTAAGCTATCAAGCACATGATCCATAAACTGACAATTAAAAGTTGAGTTGACCAAATCAACATAACGATTTATATAAAACTCTTTAAAGCCGGGATTGTCCATCAAAGCATTTAGGACAGGTACATGTCCCTGGCCACCTGGGTCATTAAGTGTATTAGGATCACATGGATCGGCAGAAGGCCCTGTATTTGGCACACCGGTATAATTTACATAGTGACCGAATGTTGCATCTTCATCCCAAAGACAATAGCGCCATTTCTTTTTGTCTCCGTTAGGATCCATTCCCCGCCACCATTGTGTATTCCAGTTCAACCAGTCTTTGCAAACCACAAAAGAATTTAAAGTAAAATAATCAACTAAGCTTTTTACATTGAATAAACTGTCCACATAATCATAATTGCTTTGCACTGCCATACTGTTACCAAGTATAAATGATTTAAGGGTATTCCAATCAGTTTGTGATTGTGCACCACCAAATTCACTCCATGTACCGCCCCATGTTTTCAACATCTGTACGTGAAACTCATCCTGCTTATAATAATATTCTGTAAAATCAGCATCATCCACTTTCTCACGAATTTCATAAACTCCCCAGTATTGCCCGTTAACATACATCACACAAGGTTCGTAAGTGCGCTCATCCATACTCAGATGACCTAATTGCGAAAGCGTATGCACATAAGCATCGCGTATGTGAGCGCTTCCGTTTTGAAAAGGATAATTATCATTTGCAGCAGCTTTAATTATGATACGTTGAAACTCATCTCGGTTTTTTAACGAGAAAAGTTTGTTCTTTATAGCATAATTGTATCCATACTGATCGTGCGAAATAAAATCAATGCCACGTTGGTCGTAAGCCCACGAATCATTACCGTGTTCATTAGAAGTGCCATCGCTGCTCGCTCTGTAAACTCCGGTCTTATCAAAATAATCCAACCCAGTGCGCGGATTTATTTGTGAACCATTTAAGAGCGTTTCAATATCATCACCAAAAATTGAAATAACAGCTACCGTATGCGTAGTGGCAATAAAGTAAGAAGCACTCTCAACAAAGCTGGTTTCTAAGGCAGGATTACCGGCATTAATTGCAATGGCGCGTAACACAGTATTGGCTGTGATGCTGACCGGTGCGCTATAAACTGTAGATGAGGAGGTAGGAGTATGACCGTCAGTTGTATAATAAATTACAGCATTAGGATCAGCACAAGTAATGCTGACAGTAATAGCAGCAGGATAAAATGCGGAGGGTTTGTTAAACTGAGGCCTTGCATCATAATCAGTTTTGGGATTATTGTTGGCACTGCCCGGTGAGGGATTCGGAAACAAACTCCATGTAGCAGCACCATCAGTAGTGCGTCCGCGTGAGTTGTCTTTTTGCGTTAACCGTAAAGAAGTGGAATCAATTAATGCTAAGGCGGCATCGGTTAAAATAATTTTGTCACCTTTCGTCTGGGTTAGTTTAAAATTAGTATGAACAAAACCGCCTGTAAATTCATCACGCGCTGAACAGAATATTTTTAAAAACCCATTTGCATTAATTGTAACATTTGGAAATATCCACTTTCCGGGCTTTGAATAATCATCGCTCAGATGATATCCTTGTAAATTTACTGTAGTGGTGCCGGCATTATAAAGCTCCACCCAATCCTCATATTCATTATGATTATCGGTAACTGTGCTGATGTTAGATGCCGAATATTCATTAATAAATAACTGGGCTTTTACAGCAGGGCAGCTTATACTGCAAAAGAAAATTATCGCAAGTTTTAAAGAACGTAAATGATGTTTCATGTCATTTGGGTTTTAATTGGAAGTTGAAAGATATAAACTTTTAAGAACATCAGGTTTAGTAAAAAAATAAAACAATTTGATGTTGAAATTTAACTTAGCAAACTACAAACTGAAAGTTATGCAAACAATCTAAAAAAATTACATTCGCCTTCTGATGATCAATATCACTACCGTAATTTCATGCGTGATTGCATACCTGCTCGGCTCCGTTCCATCGGCTGTGTGGGTGGGTAAAGCATTCTGGAATATTGATGTGCGCGAGTATGGTAGCGGCAATGCAGGTGCCACCAATACTTTCAGGGTGTTAGGCAAAAAGGCAGGAATTCCTGTTCTGATTATGGATATTGCAAAAGGTTATCTCGCTGTACAAATAGCAACTTTGCTTGATCTGTATTTGCACGACATACACCAATTTGTACTCTTTGGTCATGAAATTGATTTTGCATCGGTGCGCACACCTATGCCGGGCACGCAACAGTTTGTCAACTTTAAATTAGCATTGGGTATTTGCGCTTTGCTTGGCCACATCTTTCCGGTGTATGTTGGCTTCCGAGGAGGGAAAGGTGTAGCTACTACGTTAGGATTGGTAAGCGGTGTGCATCCACAGGCCGCTTTGATTTGTGCCGGGATTTTTGTCGTCTCTTTTATAATTACCAAATATGTTTCGCTCAGTTCAATGATTGCGGGATTTTCATTTCCACTCATCATCTGGTTAGTATATGGCGAAACAATTACCACCATGAATATTTTTGCAATGGCTGTGGCAATAATTATTCTCATTACGCATCAACGCAATATTGAACGATTGCTGAAAGGTGAGGAATCGAGAATTTATCTTATTAAAAGGAAGCCTTAATTAAGAGGCAAATGGCAAGAGGCAATTGGCAAGAAGCAATTAATTGATAAAGGATGACGAATAACCAATAACTAAAGAACTAAAACCAAAAACCGGATTAACGTCCACCAAAAACCTGCTGCAAAATATTGGTAACCTGTGCCGCAGGATCTTTCCTGATTTTAGCTTCTTCCTGGCCTACCAGTATAAATAAACCTTCAATTGCCTTTTGAGTTACATATTCTTCTAATTTAGGATTCATCTTTTTAGCAAACGGAACTTTATTATAAACTTTTGCCACATCATTCCAGTATTGGGTAACATGTGTTTTTGAAAGCGATTGTTTTACTATAGGTGAAAACTCAGTTGTCAACTTTGGGGTAGTTGAATTTTTGAGATAACCTGTTGCTGCATTATCGCCTCTCTGCAAGATAGTAAGTCCGTCATTAATAGTCATGTGTGTAATGGCATCTAAAAAGACAGGCGCGGCTTTTTTCGCAGCATCTTCGGCAGCACGGTTAAGTGACTGTATAAACTTATCGGCCTGTTTGCTCATACCAAACTGGCGAGCCATTTTTTCTACATCCTTTACTTCTTTAGGGAAAGGTATTTTGATCAACGGATTTTTATAAAAGCCATCTAATTTTGATGCAGAAGCTCCGGCATTTTTACTTCCAACTGAAAGCGCTTCTTTTAATCCTTCAATAATTTTATCATTACTTAAACCTTTACCAAGGTTGCTGTTAGTTGTACTGCCATGAGTTACAGTATTTACAACATCGTTTAACTTAACTTGTGCACTTGCATGCAATGCAGAAAGCGTAATGGCTAAAACCGGGATGAAAATTTTTGTTGTCATATTGTTATATTTTTTTGAAGGTATTTCAAACATACTGCCACAAAACGAGTATCGAATGAAGTGTAAATGAAAGAAAAAAAATTTGGGTGTCTGGTGTAAGGACTTTGGCTATTGGGATCCAATCCTGAAAATTAACTTTCGGAAAGTTGAAAAAACTTTCCGAAAGTCGCACTCCGAAAAAAAAATAATTATGGATTATAAATTATGGATTATAGATTTTTAATTCAAAATTTATAATTTAAAATTCAAAATTTCAAAAATGCTTGTAGAAATTATAACCATAGGTGATGAATTGCTCATAGGGCAGGTA
>JBDTRM010000268.1:0-3358 GCA_039931675.1 Bacteroidia bacterium
ATTTTGCAGCGTGCTCCATTGCGGCAGGTTTTGTTTGTAAACTGTTTTTCCTGTTGCATCAACTATTTGAAACACACCAACAACTATGACAGATCAGCTTGTCGAAATTGTGCAATACGGTTACACAATTGCTGATTTTTATTGAACCTGCAACTTGCGCGTAAAAAGTGAATTACCTTTTTTGACAGTTAAAAGATAAATGCCTTTTGAATATTGCGTCAAATCGAAACGGTTATGATTTGAAGCTTTGCGGTTTACAACAATTCTTCCATACATATCGGTAATGAAAATTTCTGCATTACTGTAATTATTTTTCAGAATGACTTCAAAAATATTCGGACTGATTTCATTTAATGTGAACTCGCTTTCATCATAAAACTGATTGATGCCTGTAGTTGAAATAACTAATGAAATAGCAATACAGCCACTGCTGTCGGTAATTATTACAAAAAAATCACCCGGCTGTCCGGGTATATAAAACGAATCTGTAGAAAGCACCACTGTTGGATTGCTTGCCGAGTACCATGCATAAGTTGCAGCAGGTGTGCAGTATAACACACCGTTGTTGCCGGTAATAACAGGAGTTGGCGGAGCCGCATATTCAACAATGTAATTTGGGAGTAAGATAGTATCGCAACTAAAACTGTTGCACGCAATCAGTTGCACATCGTAGCTTCCATTAACTGCATAATAAATTGAGTCCGGATTTTGCAAAACTGATGCGGACGGGCTTCCGCCTGTAAAGTTCCATTGCCATGAAGTAGGATTATTTGAAGTCATGTCATAGAAATCAACATACTGTTTAAGGCAGAAAGCAGTTTTATTTGAACTGAATGATGCAACGGGATAAAAACATGCTTCATTGTTTATTGAGTAATTTCCATTCGCTCCGCATCCGCTTACCGAATCTGTTGCAGTTAGATCAACAGACGGATTTAATCCCGTTACAATAGCATATAAAGGATTTGAAACAGAATCAAGCAAAAGTAAATTGACCGGATTATACCAAATGGCATTTTGTGAACTATCGCTTGCAAGTAATATCAAAGTATCGCCAATACAGGCCGAAGATGTTGCCAGGTTTACAACTACAGGTGCTGATACTGAATCAAAAGCAATGATGTTATTAATAACTCCTTTATTACAACCACCTATAATCTTAATTGCCTGTGGAGGATTCACGCCAGGGGTAGTATCTACCTGGTAAACATAATATTGTGTAGGTAAAAAAGGCAAATTGATAGAACCTGAACTATCAGCCACACCTAAAAAAGTTCCGTTGGGCCATACATTATCGAACAGGCCATAAACAATATTAGGATGTTGAACACCATTGCCGCAACCTGCCGCGCAACTGCCACCACCTCCCGTGCCATTATTTGTGATATATGCAGTAAAGGGAGAAGTGTTGCCTGCACATAAATTTATTTGCGAAGGCTGCGCATTCCAGCCTGCTGATGCACCATCTCCAAAATTGGTGTTGATGCATAAAGTGTCGAACGTAAAAAAATTATCATCAGTGAGAACAGCACAAACATTTCCGGCAATGGAATTACAGGTGGCGGTGCATACTGCAGTATTCTGTCCGGTTATATCATACCAACCCGGGGGAAAAATCCAGGAGCACTGATGACCTGCAGGCAAATATGCATTGTAGGTGTAAGTGTTTCCTGCACAAACAACATTGTCGCCTGAAACAGAGTCTGTACAACTGTTAGCGTAAAAAGTTACTACGCCTAAGTCGTAAGCGCATCCATTTCCATCCCATCCGGACAAATAAACTTCGTAAGGGGAACTCAGTATTTGGTAAATGTTTAAGCCGGGCAACTGCGCACATCCAGAAATAGGGTATGAGTTTAACCACCCCAACCACCCCATCCCACTCGCATCATAAATTTGAACCGATGAACCAATGCATGCATCCGGAGGATAAAGCTGTATCTGCGGTGAAGGCGCAATTACAGTGCAGTTAATGGTATTGCTGCCGCTTCCACCGCATCCACCAAGAAGTGAAACAGCTTGAGGAAAATTTATTCCGGCAGATGTATCTACTGTTAAAACATATAAGGTGCCGGACACATTAGGAACTGCGACATACGAGCTATCCGGGTACCCAAGAAATACTCCGGTTGCATCATAAATACCCATGATAATATTAGGATTGGATTGCCCGCCACATGGGTTGCAACTTCCACCGGAGTTGCCATTTGGAACAAGCCAGATGGGCATTGTATAAGGCGGGTAACCAGGTGGTGTTTCGCAGTAAGTAACAGCACTGGGCTGCACATCCAATCCAGATCCGCCACCTCCCCATGCAGTGTTTACACATTGCATTCCGAGCGAAGTTCCACCCCCATCAAAACCTTCCACACAAACATTACCGATACTTACATTACAGTTTACTGTAATTTGCGAAGTGCCCTGCCCCTGTAGGTTGTACCAGCCTGAAGGCACAGTCCATTGATAAGTAACCGCACCAGTAATGTTTGCATTGTAGGTATAAAAATTACCGGCACATACATTAGTATCACCGGTTATTTGCGCAGATGATTTTTGCATCATCATTATCAGTAAAAAAAAGACAGCAGATTGTAAGTAGGTTTTCATAAATGTTTTAATTGAAGTTTTTTCAAAGATAATTTAATTCAACCGTTATTTGAATTTAGATTTCTTTCCGAATAAAAACTCTCCTCCCACCAGAACTTATCACACAACTATAAACTCCATCAACAAGATGAGGTAAAGAAATATTTTGCAGCGTGCTCCATTGCGGAAGGTTTTTAAAATTATCGGAGATATTTTTTAAAGTAGGATTCGGGCTTTAGGCGAACTAAGTAAATTTCATTGCTATAAATAAAACAAAGCATCCAATAGATTTTTCTTCCTGAAACAATTTCAGTTTTATAAGTGCTTGAATATTTCCTGAGTTTTTTAAAATGTGAGATTTGAGATAGGTCGGTTGCCTTTTCCATTTCACTAATACGTTTCAGGATTGCATTGTTTAATGCCCTATTTTGAATTTTCTTCCAATCACGATGAAAAGAACCTTTAACTGTTAGCTGCATTTTTCTTTAAATCGCGTTTCAATAAATCAATTGAAACAGTTTTACTTTTCAATCCTTCTTCAACTAATTTTTGCATGATGTCCTCTTCATCCTTTATCACTTTCATTTTAGCATCTGCCGACTGAATGAATTTTCTCAATGCAGGTAATTTATTTGAATCTATTTGTACTACTACTGTGCTCATTTTTATTTTCGTTTGATACAAATTTAAGAAAGTTAAATTAATCAAAAAACCGTAACCCCTTGATTTAGGAATTACAACTAATAAAAACCTACTAAACATAATCAGGTTT
>JBDTRM010000269.1:0-4371 GCA_039931675.1 Bacteroidia bacterium
ATAAAAGTTCCGTCAGCGCCCATTGCCAATGCAGCAGGATTAAACGGATGATCAATAGAACCGTAAGGAGTTGACTTCGTAATTTTTCCTTCTTCTGATGTGGGAGAATATTGCCCCTTAGTCAAACCATAAATCTGATTGTTGAATAATAAAATATTCAAATCAAAATTTCTGCGGAGTATATGAATGAAGTGATTACCACCGATTGAAGTTGCATCACCATCACCAGTAACTATCCATACACTTAATTCAGGTCGCGTAGCTTTAAGTCCGCTTGCCACTGCGGTAGCACGACCATGAATGCTGTGCATGCCATACGTTTCCATGTAATACGGAAAACGCGATGAGCAACCTATGCCTGAAATAAAAACAATTTGCTCGCGTGGAATTCCCAATTCAGGAATTACAGTTTGCACTTGTTTTAAAATTGAATAGTCACCGCAACCGGGGCACCAGCGTACATCCTGGTCGGTTACTAAATCTTTTGATGTTAATGGTGCTCTTTCGGGCATTGCTTGTGCTGTTAGTGTTTCGCTCATGATTTTTTATTTTAGCTTTTAGCTGTTGGCTTTTAGCCATTAGCATTATCTGTTATTTGAATTTGTTCTCTTTTAATTTTTAATTCAAGGTTTTTTAAAATTCTATTTCAGCATTCATCTCTTCTGATTTCAATATTCCGTCACCACGATATGCTTCTTTATAAACATTGTTTTGCAAACGATAACAGATTACTAATTTGTCATCGGGATTGATGATGAAATATTCTTTCACTCCATATTCTTTATACAAATTATACTTTGTTATAAAATCATGTGCCATTCCTGTAGGAGAAATAATTTCAATCAACATATCAGTAACACCGAATACATAATCATGAAGGATATTGAAATTTTCATGGCTTACATAAATCAAATCAGGCTGAACTATGGTTTTCTCATCCAAATAAACATCAACCCAATTAATAAGTTTACCTTTTATCAGATTCGATTTAATCTTATTCCAAATATTTATGGCAATGTCCGATAAAACATCCTGATGAATAATTAATCTTCTCGGCAATTCAATTATTTTTCCATCTATCAATTCAACTGTAGTCCCTTCGGGATATTTCTTGAAATCTTCAATTGTTTTATATTCCGAAGTTGTTTCCATTTTTCAAATTTCATTAGAACCAAATTTAACAAACTTAAAACCTGAATTTCCTCAAATCAATTTTCAAACCTCCTAAAATATTTTCACCAATCAATATATTCCATTCTGCTTTTTCAAAATTATTTTGATTTTCGCGATAAATAAAAACCATTTTTGTTTTAGGATTAATCAACCACCCTAACCTCACTCCGTTTGTAATCCATTCTTTCATTTTATTTTTTTGCCACTCTTCATCATCTTTTGATGATATGATTTCAACAACAAAATCAGGACATACTTTTGGAAATTTTTCTTTCTCTGTTTCTGTAACACTACTCATCCTTTCTTCCGAAATCCATGCTGCATCAGGACTTCGCACTGCATTATTAGATAGCGTAAATCCGCATGATGAATCGTTTATCAAAACACCTTTCTCATTTTCTGAAAACCATTTACTTAATTCAGTATTGATAAAACTATTAAACTGTGATGCTTTGAAGTTTACAGGTGACATAAAAATAATATTAAAGTTGGAGTCTCTTTCAATTTGCAAATCAGGATTGTCAACACAGAATTTATAAAACTGCTCATCATCCATATTTGAAAACGACTTTAAATCAACTGTGATTGGAAGCATGTTTTTATCAGATTTAATTTTTTCAAGATAATTATTTCAACAACTCAGCAATCTTATTCCTTATCTCAGTTGCAGTAAACGGCACGCCTTTTATCTGGTTGAAGCCAATTGCAGGCACCATAAACTTATCGCGGATGATTCCACACAATTGCCCTGTATTCATTTCAGGAATCAAAACTTTTTCGAAGTTGTAAAGCATTTCTCCTAAGTTTTTCGGAAAGGGTTTCATGTAACGGATGTGTGCATGGCTAACATCATAACCTTCATTGCGGGCTGCAATTACTGCACTCTTTATCGCACCGTAAGTTGAACCCCAGCCAACTACCAACAATTTTCCTTTATCATTTCCATTGTCAAGTTTTTGCAATGGAATACTATCTGCAACCTTTTCAACTTTAGCATCGCGCATACGCACCATAAATTCATGATTATCGCTTTCGTAACTGATGTTACCGGTTTCGTGTTGTTTCTCTATACCGCCAATACGATGCTCCAAGCCAATTGTGCCGGGTATTGCCCACGGACGTGATAATTTTTCATCACGCTTGTAAGGCAAAAACTTATCGCCACCGTTTTTCTCTTTTGTAAACTGCACATTGATTTTTGGCAAATCGGCTGCTTTTGGAAATTGCCACGGTTCAGCACCATTGGCAATATAACCATCGCTTAAAAATATCACTGGGGTCATATACTCCACTGCAATTCTGCACGCTTCAAAAATCATTTCAAAACAATCAGATGGTGTTGATGCAGCTACAACTGGCAACGGTGCTTCCCCATTGCGACCATGCAAAGCCTGCAGCAAATCGCTTTGTTCTGTTTTTGTAGGAAGTCCTGTTGAAGGAC
The DNA here is from genome assembly GCA_039931675.1 of Bacteroidia bacterium. Lineage (GTDB taxonomy): Bacteria > Bacteroidota > Bacteroidia > AKYH767-A > OLB10 > JAEUTH01. Next base: position 2,615 of record JBDTRM010000269.1, read on the forward strand.
CACCGCGCTGTATGTTGCAAATCACTAAAGGAATTTCAAGCATTACTGCCAATCCCATTGCTTCGCCTTTTAATGCAATGCCCGGACCTGATGATGCAGTCACACCAAGTGACCCGCCAAATGATGCACCGATTACAGAGCAGATTGCTGCAATTTCATCTTCAGCCTGGAAAGTTCTTACGCCAAAATTTTTATACTTGGCTAACTCATGCAAAATATCTGATGCAGGTGTGATGGGATACGTTCCGTAAAATAATTTCAAACCTGATTGTTGCGATGCGGCAATCAATCCCATCGCAACAGCCTGGTTGCCCATAATGTTGCGATACACTCCCGGTGCCATTGGCGCGGCTGCAACCTGGTAGCGCGTCATTATGGTTTCTGTAGTTTCGCCAAAAGCATAACCTGCTTTTAATATTTTCACGTTTGCATCAAGCACTTCTGGTTTCTTGGCAAATTTTTCAGTGAGGAATTTTATTGAAACATCTAAGGAACGATTGTACATCCAATACAAAAATCCCAATACAAACATGTTTTTGCTGCGGTCAATTTCTTTTGTGCCAAGCCCTGAATCTGCTAATGCTGCGCGAGTCATTTTGGTAACATCAATTTTAATCACGCGATAATTATCAAGGCTTCCATCTTCGAGCGGATTTTTTTCAACATTGGCAAGGCGCATGTTCTTAGGGTCGAAGCCATCAATGTTCGCTATAACCGTTCCGCCTTTTCTTAAGCCATTGATGTTTGCTTTTAATGCAGCAACATTCATGGCTACAAGGACATCGCAGCTATCACCGGGCGTGTAAATATTCACGCTGCCAAAGTGCAATTGATAACCACTCACACCTGCAAGTGTTCCTATCGGTGCGCGAATCTCGGCAGGGAAATCGGGAAACGTGCTCAAATCATTACCAAACAATGCGGCAGTGTTTGTAAACTGTGTTCCTGTTAATTGCATTCCATCTCCTGAATCGCCTGCAAATTTTATAATTACTTCGTTTAATACTTCTGTGGTTTTTTCCATCACTATCTTTTACTGTTTATTTTTTTTCTGTTTATAGTTTTCATTCTTCGGGTTAGCCTGCTCTCAAAAACTTCTGTAATTAAAAGAGTAGCCTGATTAAATTAATTGTGCAACAAAATTAGGGATAAAAGGGGAGTGTGCAAGTAAGTTAATTTTTAAGAAAGGAAAAATGGCATAAGATGTTTTATTAATAAGATTCACGAATGTTTTTTACCTTTGAATTAATTAATACACTATGCTAACCTCAGATGCAATAATAATTTCTAAAGGCGCTTTCAGAATGACTGAGGAGGAATTTTATATTTTCTGTCATGAAAACCGCGATTTGCGCATTGAACGGGATGCCAATCAAAACATAATTATCATGTCACCAACAAAAAGAAAAACAGGACGGTTTAATGCCGCCATCATTGCCCAGTTATATAACTGGAGCGAGAAATTTGAAAACGGTTATGTTTATGATTCAAGCACTGCATTCAGGTTAAATAACAATGCTGTCCGCTCGCCCGATGCAGCGTGGATTGCCAAAGAAAATCTAAGGAAAGATGAAAGTGATGACACAAAAGAGTTTGAAGAAGGAGCGCCTGATTTTGTTATTGAACTTAAATCAAAATCAGATACCGTAAAAGGATTGCAATTGAAAATGGAAGAATATATAGCCAATGGAGTTAAGTTGGGATATTTAATTATACCTGAATTGGAAAAGGTTTATATATATGAACCCGGAAAAGAA
>JBDTRM010000270.1:0-22672 GCA_039931675.1 Bacteroidia bacterium
ACGAAGTAGTAAACTTGATTAAAAAATCCGCTTAGTGCAATTTGTCATACACACATCAATACACAAACGCTCCAAACTCCGGTTTAATAGTGAATTTTTTTCCATCATGCTTTTGCAACGCCTTGCGCTTCAATGTTGAATGATTTTGAAATGGAAAGAATCTGAAATTTAATTCGATTACGAGTATGTGGTCGGTGAGAATTAGATAAATCTTAACCGTCACATTTTAATCAACCTGAAACTGCGGCTTGTTCCATTCATTGTAACTTTCAAAATATAAAAACCTTTGGCAATGGGTTTAAACGAGTAAGAGTGGTTTCCGCCTTTTTGTTTTTCATTTGATGTAATCAAACTAATTATTTGCCCTTCCGCATTTTCAATTTCAATAGTAACTTTAGTTGAATTGATTAAATGATATTTGATATTTACTTCATCTATAAAAGGATTTGGAGAAACCGTTACCGATTGCAAATCAGCGTTTTCATTGATGCCAACAGTTATGACGTTTAATGTTTCATAAGAAACCACTCCGCATACACTATCAGTAACAACAAGTGAAACCGGGTAAATACCCGAGGTATTATAAACATGTGCAGGGCTTTGAAGTGTTGATGTATTGCCATCTCCAAAATCCCAAAAATATGTTGAAGCATTTGAAGCTACAGGAATGAATTGAAGCGACTGCCCCGTTTCCAAAATCCCTGTTACGTTGAAATCAGGGTTCAAGGCATGAACGCCAATCAACAGCCCAAGTGTATCACTTCCAAAAGCATTTCCCGCAATCAACCAAACATTATAAATACCGCTTGAGTCATATTGATGAACAGGATTTTGAAGTGATGAAGAATCTCCATCACCAAAATACCACTTGAACCAAGTAGGAGCATTTTGTGATAAATTGGTAAACTGATAATTTCCTGTGCAGTTGTTAATTATGTTAAACCAATAGTTTGCAACCGGTGGAGATGTATTTGGAAGAATCAAAACTGCATAATCTTCAGCTTGTCCATCATCAGGGTTGTTACATGGCAATACCGCAAAAGAAGTGTTCTCGTCTTTTACACGCATGCGAAGGGGTATGTTCATAATTGCACTTGATGGAACAACAAAAGTTCCGGTATGATTTGTCAAAATACTATTTGAAGTGAGAATCGTTTCAGTAGCCACATCAAATGTTGCATTGTTGTTATAATCAATCCACACTTTTACATTTTCAGGAAAGGAAGTACTCGTTGTAACAGTTACAGTATATGTATTGCCGGCTACCAGCGAGGTGGAAATATCACAACTGAAATCCATATATCCTTCAGTAGCATCGGAACTTGAATTATTTATAGTGTTTACCGAAACATTCCATATCCCGATTCCGCAACAGGTGGAAGTGGGCACCGGCTGACATCCTGCATTTTTAGGACCGCTTACATCAGCGAGGTACATGAAATCAGTAATGGTATCACAACCATTAGTATTGCATGCAATGAGCCTCACTATATATGAACCGCTGTCAGCATACAAGTGTGTCGGACTTTGAATGGCTGCAACAGAGCCATCACCAAAATCCCATTGCCATGATGTTGCGCCTCCTGTACTACTAACGAACGATACATAGCCGGAACATCCGTTTTGTGAATAACTGAATGCAGCACAAGGCACCACTTTCATCACTACAGGATAAGCATAAACAGGATTCAGAGGATCATTGCTATAAAACCAAATTGTATCGCGGTAGGTGCCGCTTACATAAGTTTTTGAATTGAAAGAAATATTTAAAAGAGTGGAATCACCTCCTGCAACATTACCCGAATCAGGATCAATTTTCAACCACGAGGCATTCGTTCGTTTCACACTGTATTTTATTGTGTTTGATAAAATCCTGTTGGCCCCGGTATTATAATTTTCAAAATAGTCATAACCCAGGAAAACAGATTTACCCATTCCTATTTTGCGATAGCTCACAACATCGTCAATGCCATAAGTAACAAGTCTTGTCTTATCAGTATCATTCAAATGATGATAATAGGTATATGAATAAGGATACACCGACCCGACTGAAGTTAAGAACGGATCAGCAAAATTCATTAGCCCCAAGGTTCCACTTGATAGTTTATTGACAAAATTTCCGTTGAAAAATCCATAATCATAAATCCTGTTTTCAGAGTTCGCATAATCAGAACCGCAAACGACTACCTCACCGCCATAGGAAATAAATGATTGAAGCAATGGTCCGAAAGAATAATTATTTAAAGCATTTCCAAAGTCCTGTTTGGGAATTAACAGTACATCTTTATCGTTGAGCAAATACTGCAACTCAACAGGCGAAGTAGTATATGTTTTATAAATTTTATAATTCGTAAAGTACTGATTGATGCCTGATATCATGTTTGCATATTCATTTACAGTGTCAACTCCATAAAGCATTACTAAAACTTTTACAGTGTCATTTTTCAAGTTGATATGAAATTGCAACGTGTCAACGCCTGCATTAAAAACATAAAGCGGAACAGTAATGGAATCACCACAGGCACTTAAATTTACAACAAGCGAATCGGTGCTGATAACAATTTGCGATGGAGCAATCGAGGTTCCGCTCAAACAAAAACTGGTGTCGTTTACATCATTCAATATAGTGATGATTCCACTGAATGAACCTATTGTGTCGGGATGAAATCCAATTACAACTTCTGATGATTCTCCGGGAGCAAGAGCTAATTGAGGAGTCAGCACTTGAAAATTACTGTCACTTGAAAAAATTGAATTTGCAAATACACTGTCGCATGAATTGTTTGTAATGGTTATTGCCTTGCAATTTGTTTTTGATAATGATGTTGCATTAAAATTAAGACAGGTATCAGACAATGAAATTTTCTTACTCATGTTTACATTCAGTGTGACAGGCAAATAATAAACAGGAGTTAGCGGGTCATTTGAAACAATCTGAATGGAATCATAATGCAAGCCGGGTGAAAAATTATTTGAATAAACAGTAACATAAACCAACATGGAATCTCCGGGGTTTACTGAACCTGAATCAGCAGACACTGTTACAAATTGAACCGGGTTGTGGGGATGAGCAAACTCAATTGCATTGGAAAGTATCTGTGATGATTGAACACTATTATTTGAGTTGGCAAAAACAAATCCTGCATATATTGCTTTTCCCAACCCGATATTTTTCGAGGTGACAATATCTCTTCCAAAAGTTTGCGCTAAAAGTTTTTTATCAGCGTCTGTAATAATTTGAGAATATGTATTTCCCGATGAATTAAAACTCAATGGCACGCTATCCATTAAAGCATCAGTAGCATCCATCACACTAATGGTACTATAGTCATATCCATAATAGCTGCCTGTAAATAAACCAAAATCATAAATCCTGTTGCCGGTTCCATATAAATCAGAGCCGCAAACAATTACTGTTCCTCCATAAGTAATAAAGTTTTGTATTGCTGATGCAAATGATTGGCTGTTTACTGTATCATTATCAGTAAGCGGAGGCACCAGCAAAATATTTTTATCGTGCAGTTTGTTTTGTAATACAGTGTCTGAATGTGTTGACGAGGTATCAATCGAATAATTTGTAAAGTGCTGATTGATGCCATTAATCATATTAATATAATTCGCGCTGCCAACATTGCCCACTGGCCAAATTAAAACTTTTTTAGTGGTGAAATTTCCAGGCAGGTTGAAGTTAAAATTAAGAACGCCATTGTTTGTGTTATGAATATATACCGGAATGGTGAGCGAATCAAAGCAAGTCAAATCAGCATATATTGAATCAGGATTGAAACTCATCAGTGGTGATGTAATTGAATTACCATCAACGCAAATTGCAGTATCAATAATGTTGGTATAAACATTCAACCAAGCTGAATGGCTGCCAAGTGTTTGCGGATTGAGAGAAATAATAAAAGTTCCCTTTCCTCCCGGGGCAATGTTCAATGCAACAGGTGAAAGATGATATGCATTATCAGTAAAATTTATGGAATCAATTCTTAAAGTATCACAACTGCTGTTATAGATTTTCAATGTGTCATATTCAGTTGCATATTGTTGAATGGAATCAAAATCAAAACAAGTCTTATTAATGTTCATAGATAAATTGCCTGTAACATTCATGGTGATAAAAACACTGTCTGTAACATGAAGCGGGTCATCAGATTGAAAAACTAGATAACCGCTGTAATAACCCGGAGCATATCCGCTGGAATTGATTTCTATAATTACTGTTGAAGAGTCGGCTGCATCAACAGAATCACTTAATGATGAAACATTGAACCAGGAAGGAAATGCAATAAGGTTTGTATATTTAAATGCATTACCCATTATTTGAAATGAATACATGTTATCCGTATCGTAGGTAAACCCAAGGTAAATTACTTTGCCTAAGCCTACCTGTCTATAAGTGATTGCATCGTAACTGTGATAAGATGCCACTGTAATTTTATCATGGTTTATTATTTTTTGTAAACTGGTGTAAGGGGGTGATGTGAAAGTTAGCGGAATGTTTTCCATCAGGTTGTTTGAGGTATCTATGTTTAATGGGGCAGGAGATTGCATTGAGCCTACTTTATCCCCTGTAAAAAGACCATAACTATAAATTGAAGTTGAGCTACCCGAATAAGTATGCCCGAGGGCTATTACAGTTCCGCCTTTTAAAACAAAATCATTAATCACACTGTCAATAGGCTGACTCCATAGAATGCCATTGGATGTAGGAGGAAATATCACCACATCCTTATTCCGCAATTTTGATTTCAGATATGCAGGGTTAATTGTTTTGGTAGTATCTAACCTGAATTTTGGAAAGTAAGCCGGCACACTGTCCACTAAATAGTTGTAAGCTTTATTATAGTAATTAACGTTTGTCATCATAACCAATACATTTACAGAATCATTATCACCCGAAGCCGTTATGTTATAATGGAGTTTACCTCCCCCTGTATTTGAAACATGTATAGGAATATTTATGGAGTCGTGACAACTTAGGGTTACTGCAACAGAATCAGGATTCACATTGATTACCGGAGCAGGGGTGCTTATTCCATTTAAACAGAGGATTGTATCATGCACATTGTTATACACTATTAATGAACCGCTGATGTTTCCTGTTGTAACAGGATGAAATGCAACAACAGCCAATGCTTTTCCATAAGGCGGAATAATCGGAGTATTGATAGTATAGTTGAATGCACTGTTGCTTGATACGATAGAATCAATAATCAAAGTCTCGCATCCGGTGTTGCTGATAATAATCGAATCATAAACCGTATGATGTTGAATGACACTTTGAAAATCTAAACATGAATCAGAAAGAGAGAGTGCAGCGCTTCCGCTGATATTCAAATGAATGCATACGGAATCAACAGATCTTAATGGATCATTGGTATTAAAGTTTATGTAAGTGTAATAATCGCCACCAGGATACCCTGCTGGGTTTATATTTGCATTGATTAATAATGAATCGCCTGCTGTCAACAGATTGCCCGTAGGATTAATAGAAAGCCAGGCAGGCAAAACAGTTTTTCGCGAAAAGCGGACACAGTTAGACAAAATCCTGTTAAAGGTATAACTGGAGGTAGTAAAGTCATAGCCTAGATAAACAGCTTTACCGGCACCGATGTTACGATAGGTCGCTACATCGAATACCTGGGAGCCTATTAATTGAACTTTATCAAAACCGGAAATGTTTTTCGGAAAAATATTACCCCCACCAGTATAACTGGTAACTCCTTGCATCAAACTATCAGAAGTATTATGAAGGATAACTTGTCCACTACTATTTAGAGATCCTAAATAGGGTCCCGTAAATAAATTATAGTCATATATTATATCGTTAGTACCTGGAAAATTGGAGCCGATTACTACCACTGTTCCTCCTTGTGCGACAAAATTTTGCACCACGTTTGCCAGCAATGTTTTACTCACCGAATCATTTGCGAATTGATTAATTATCAGCAAAACATCTTTGCCCTTCAAGCGATTCTGAAGTTCTGTTGATGAAGCGCTGCGTAAAGTATCAATGGTGTAATTGGTGAAATAAGATTGAATGCCATAATACGTAAGGTTCCCGTAATTATTATAGTTATTAAGCCATGCCAGAATCTTTACAGGTTGATTATTAAATGCTGAAAATGAAAGCGAATCGCCACCTGTATTAATTACATAAAATGGAAACACCCCCGGTTGATTGCAACTCAAAGATGCATGGAGGGTATCGGGCGAAATATTAATCTGTGGCGCCAGGGTGCTTATTCCGGTTAAGCAAATTGCAGTATCAGGGGCATTGCTTGTCAATGTGAGCAAGCCCGAAATATTTCCTGCAGTCTGTGGATTGAATACAATTTTAAATTTAGCCCATGAATAAGGTCCGATAACAGAATCATGTGCAAGCAAAGTAAAGGCGCTATTATTTATTGAGGCATTGGTTATCACCAATGAGTCGCATCCAGCATTAGAAATTATTATTGAATCGGTGTGGCTTTTATACTGTATTATGGTTCCAAAATCAATACAACTATCTGATAAAACAATTTCAGGCTGACCAGAAACAGTTATACTCACTGGAATGCTGTCAACAGGATTAAGCGGATCGTTGGAATGAATTACAATGTAGCCCGCATAGTTACCGGTAGCAAGAGTACCGGCACTGAATGTAAGATTAACCAATACGGAATCACCTGATGCAACATTACCTGATGTAGGATTTGCACTTATCCAGGAAGGCATTTCCGAATTGGCGTACCTGATAGCACCTGCAATCATCCGGGATATATAGGGGTTACCTGTATAAGCGTAATTATAACCCGCATAATATGCCCTGCCTTTAGAAATATTCCTGTAGGTAAATATGTCGTCACCGTAGAAGGTCAGTAATTCCTTCTTATCAGCATTGGTAATGTTTTGCGGGTCTATATAATATGTGAAATTGATTAGCCGGGGAATGCTATCTACCAGTATATCCGTTGAGTCAATTCTTTCCACCACGCCATAATCGTTTGAGTAGATATAACTTCCTGTAAACAACCCATATTTAAACAGCCAGTTATTTACGTAATAATTTCCTCCTGCTATAATTATTGTTCCTCCATTATCCATGAATTTTTTAAATGGCTGAGTAAACTGCGTATCGGTCGGATTTGTTCCCGTCCCCTGGTCGGGGATTAACAGCACATCATGAGTTGCCAATAAATTATCAATCTGTGAAGATGACCTTGTATAAGTTATGTCTAAAACATAATCTGTAAAGTATTGATTAATCCCATTGAAAAGATTAGGATATTGTTTAACAGTATCCATCCCATAAAGCAAAGCCAGAACTTTTATAGGGACATTGCTGCCGCAACCATCAACCTGGTATTGCAAAGTATCACTGCCGGTATTTTTAATATAAAAAGGGATAACTGTGGAGTCACTACAGCTCAGATTTACATGAATGGAATTATTGCTTACTGCAATTTGCGGTGCAGGATAAGTTTGAGCGCTCAAACATATAGTAGTATCTTTTGCATTATTGAAAAGTGTAAGAGCAGCACTATATGAATTCAGCGAAGGGGAGTTGAAAGACACCACAAAATTTCCTGATGAATGTGGAGCAATAACCATTGAACCTGGTGAAATGGTGAAAGATGCATTAGTAATATTAGTTGAGGTGATGCGAAGCGAATCACAACTTGTGTTTTCAACTGTCAGCTTTTTTTGTGGGGTTGCATTTTGATACACATTGCCGAATTGCAAACAGGTATCTGAAAGGTTAATGGTTGCATTGCCATTAACAATCATGCTCACAGGTACACTGTCAACGGGATGCATGGCATCGCTGGTGTTTAATAAAATATAACTGTTATAAGTTCCGCTATTGTAGCCTGTTGAATTAAAAGCAACATTTATTATTATTGAGTCACCCGGCAACACTAATCCTGAATGCGGGCTTACGGAGGCATAAGGGGCAAGCGGATAGATATCAGCATACTTAATGGTATTTGATAATATGCGATTTACTTCATGATAGGAGGAAAAATACCCTGTTTCAAAGCCGACATATATAACTTCACCTCGTCCGATTCTTTTGTATGTGACTACATCATATCCATAATAAGATACTACCTGCACTTTATCATTGTCAGTAAAATTCTGCAAATGGGTTCCATCAGGAGATATAAAATTTTGAGCAACGCTATCCACAAGAACGTTGGCGCTGTCAGCTATAAACAGCGGAACTCCTACGGCTTCACCGATATACGTACCTGTAAAAAAATTTGACGGAAAATAGTAAATACCTCTTATTATTACTGTGCCGCCATTGTTAATAAAATTGAGAATAATTGGTTGCAACAACTGCGATACTGATGCAACGTTAAGCAGCAATACATCCTTGTCCTCAAGTCTGGTTTGAAACAGGGCAACATCATTTAAATTTTTAATCGTGTCATAAGTGAAATTGCTATAGAATTGAGTAATTGAATCGAGATTACTTTTAAACTGGCTGGGGTAACTGTAATTTATTAAAACTTTTTTGGGCTTGTTGACAATGGAAGTATCGGAATAAAAATATAGACTGCCGTTACCGGTGTTTTTAATTTTGAATTGAACTATGGTTGAATCATTACAGCCAAGTGTAGCCTGCAAAGACAAAGGAACTATCGAATAAACTGCTGCCTGTTGCACATTGATAGTCTGCGAAATTGTATCTGATGAATTGCAATTGCGTACCACCAGCGTAACGGTATGTAATCCGGGAGTTGAAAAACTATGTGCCGGGTTTTGAAGGAGTGAAAAATTCCCATCACCGAAATCCCATTTCCATTCTACAGGTGATGGCGTTGTAAGGTTTGTAAACTGCACGGGTGTATTAAGCGGTGGATTCGCATCTGAAACCGAAAAAGCAGCCACAGGCGAAACTGGCATATTGATAAGGGAAGTCCAGTTGGCAATAAAACCAGGGTCAGAATAAATACCGGTATTTTGCCATGTAATCAACATCGCGCCTGAATAAGCGGTTGTATATGCCGGGGGTTGCGAATTTTCATCCAATGCCATAATTAATTGAGCAGAGGTGGTGCTTCCATCATAAACACGAAAATCAACATCATAATATGCATTGAAGTAAGATACATTTAAGCTTATGTTCGATGCACATTCCGGTGCAATTAGAAAACTGCAATATTCTTGAGGTTGGTAACTGCCGCTGGGACCGCCACTGTCATATAAAGTACCCGAGGTTAGTTTTGTTTCCGAAGGACCCTTACACATCCTGTACGAATTAAGAACGCGGATAAAAGCTGTTTTAATTATTGAATCTGTTCCAAAACTATTGGCGGCAATGAGCTTAACTTTATAAGTTCCGGGCGTGGTATAAATAATCGTTGGATTTCGCTGTGCGGAAAATGAAGGAAATCCTCCTTCAAATTCCCAATACCACGATGTAACACCATTTATACTCAAATCAAAAAAATGAATCGAATCAACAGGAGAAACAGAATCAACATTAGAAGTGAAATCAGCTACAGGTTTTTGAGTTGAAGAAACAAACGTAACCGAATAATCTTCTGCCTGCCCATACGGAATATCGGTGCAGGCATTTGAAATGATGTAATTTGTATTTGCATCGATGATTCTTAGTCTCACAGGAGTATTTAATGTTGCAGCAGGGGATGTATAAACTATCCCTGTATGATTTTTAAACACATAGTCCGATTTGAAAATCATTTCAGCAACGGAATCAAATGTTCCGCTGTTATCATAGTCAAGAAATGCTTTTACATTTTCATAATAGTTGGTGATTGAAGAAGTAGTTACCGTTATGGGAAAGGGATCGCCAGCGATAACTGTTGTTACAGGTGCGCAGGAAAAGTCCTCGTAACCTAACGCTCCCTGCGAAGAATTATGTATGGTTGCAAAATCAACATTGAAAATTCCATAGTTTGCATTAGGGTTTAAAGTTGTGGGAGTACACGATGCCGATTGCGGCACCTGAATGTTATTCACAGAAATGCAATTGGTTTTAATAACTGAATCGGTACCCACACAAAACACCGAGCCATTTGCTACTAACTTAACTGTATAATTTCCGGTGTTGAGGTAAGTGTGTACAGGTGAAGTATCGGTTGAAAAATTTCCATCTCCAAAATCCCAATAGTAAGTGGAAGCATTTTCGCTGCTATTGATAAATGACACTGCTACAGGAACAGCGCAGAAAAAACTATCACAATAAAAACTTGCCCGCGCAGGATCAACTAATGAATCACCCACTCCAACAGCATACCACGCTTTTGCAACCTGGTAAACTTCGTTGGAACAACTGCCAAATAAATCAGTTGCAGCCATCAACGAATAGAATCGTGCATCGGCAAAATCCGAATTGGGAGTTAAATACGAATCCAAAGTTCGGTAAGCAATGGCAATGGCATTATCCAGGCCGATTCCGCTTACGGTGTAAGCATTTCCTAAATCATTAACACCACTTCCACCAGATGAGAGAAGATAGTACCAATAATTTGCTACTCCGCTGTTCACTGTTGCGCCTACAGCAGTAGCAGTTGTATTCCAATATTGTCCTAAATAAGTATCTGGGTGAAGAAACTGTTTGGGATTAGACATATTTCTTGCAGGCGCGCCTGTTCCTGTTGGTACTACCACCTCATCACCGCAAAGCCATGTTGCTTTGGCAGGTTGATAAGTGAAGCGTATAGTATTGCCGAACATGTCGCAAAAAGATTCGTTCAATGCCCCAGGCTCTCCTGTTGCTGCAAGCTTGGTGCTATAGGCAATCATGCCATGTGTAATCTCATGCCCTACAATTTCAAGCGATGTATAAGGATAATAATTCAGCAAATCACCTTCACCGTAGAATATAGAGTAGCCGCTGAAAAAGGAGCCTATGTAATTATTGCTCCAGTACAAATTGCCATAAATTATAGTTCCTGCATCATCAAAGGAATTTCTGCCAAAGCGGTTATAAAAAAAATCATAGGACATTTCTGCACCATAGTGTGCATCATAAGCGTACCGGTCTGATGTAGGACTGTTCCAGTAATTACTTGAGTTTGTAAAATCGTAACCTAAAGAATAATTGTAATTGTCATGATGTTTATTTAAAGTAACTACACCCTTCCCCCTTGTGCTGTCGCGAAGGTGAAAAACAGTTGGGCTTACACTGTCGGTGATAATGTTTTGTGTGCCGTAATAACCCGTAACAGCAGTGCCTGTTGAATTGAAGTGGCATATTCTATTCTCTTCTGAAATTATTTTCCCTGAATGTGCATCTACAAAAACATAATCGCGTCTTAAAGGCTGCTCTGAAAAAATATCGAATTTATAAACGAGATGAAAATCGTTTTCAACTTTTATGATTGCAAGTGTTCCGTTTTGTTCTGCTGATACAAAATTATAAGTGCTGTCGTTTACATATCGCTCCGCACCAGAATTTTTCAACGCATTTTGAAAAGCATCTTTTTTTGAAACTGTTGGAGTGGTGTTGATTTTAATGTTGTCATAAAATTCACCGTTGGCAGTTTGCAACATTCCGTTTTTTAGATGAGCTTTATAAACTCCATATTCAACAGGAATTCCATTGTACATTTCCTGGAAACATAAATGCGTGAAACCTAACCTGTCGGTATTTTCTTTTTGAAATTGAAATGAATAATCACTTTCTGTTTTTAAAACATTTGATAAAAGCCACTTTCCAACAGCATGTTTTTCAATCGCAACAGGCTCATTCAATTTTGTGTATGCAATGGTGTTCCGGCTTTCGCTGATTCGTGAATTATATTTCGTGTCTTGCTGCGGGCGATTGGTTGTTACCTGCGCATTGAGTTGAAAACAAAGCGTGATTGGTAATAATGCTAATGCAATTATGTTTTGCTTTTTTTTCATGTGAGGTTACATTAGCAAGTATATCGTTAAGGGTAAGGTGATGCGACTAAGTGGTGTGTAATGCAATGATAGTAATAATAATTTGATAGGCTTGACAAAATTTTAGTGTTGCTTTTTTCCACCGGTTACACCGGTGGTTATTCACAGGTAACCCTTTCAGGGTTTTTGGTCTGTTTCAATTTAATCGTGAACTCACGATAATAATAATAATAATTTCTTGCGTCATATTTTTTTTACTTTTACTTATTGATTGTTCAACTATTAAAACCGTACCCATGAAAAAAATTTTACTTCTCGCAATTTTATCAGTGTGTATTCAAAATGCATTTTCACAATACATAACCATACCCGATCCGAATTTTAGAATATGGTTAAATGCCAACGGCTTTTCTTCCTGCCTTAGCGGAAATCAATTGGACACCACATGCAGTGCAGTTGTAAGTGCAAAAACAATTAATTGTTCTTATGCAAGTATCAGCGATTTGAATGGTTTGCAGTATTTCGACAGTGTTACCGTATTGTCTTGTTCATACAACCTGCTTTGGAATTTGCCGCCTTTGCGATCAGAACTTTTGCAATTGGATTGCTACCAAAACAATATTGCTAATTTACCGGCATTACCAGCAGGATTACAAGTGCTGCATTGCGAAAACAATAATCTTTCTGGTTTACCTGCACTGCCTCCTGCTCTACAAAGTATATATTGTTACGGAAACACAATTACGAGTTTGCCTCCACTTCCTTCGGGTTTGGTGTATTTGGATTGTTCTCATAACAGCCTTACAGGCTTGCCTTCATTGCCCGCAACTTTAACGCAATTGGATTGTGACTATAATACTCTTGCGGCATTACCTATGTTATCGTCACTATTGAGTACGATGGATTGTTCACATAATCAACTTACAACCTTCCCCGCTTTTCCACAGACACTTCGAACTTTGTATTGCAGTTACAATCAGCTTTCAACCTTACCTGCTTTATCTGATTCTCTTAGAACATTAGATTGCAGTCATAATTTAATTACGAATTTACCATCGCTTAATGATTCACTTTATTCAATGATTTGTAATTATAATATGCTGTCTGCATTACCTGCGCTTTCTGCTCGTTTAAGCTATTTAGATTGCCAGCATAATCAAATAGTCAACCTGCTTTCACTACCTCAATATATAACAACCCTGTATTGCCAGGATAACGTGATTGATTCTATAACATCATTACCACAGTTGCTTTCAATTTTCGATTGTTCGCGAAATCAACTTGCCAACCTGCCGTTGCTGCCACCTGTTCTTTCCAATTTACGCTGCACCAATAACTTGCTTATTACCATACCGGGTTTACCCGCTTCTCTCAAATATTTATATTGTGATACCAACCAGTTAAACTCTTTGCCCGAACTTCCAGATACTTTGGTTTATCTTAATATCAGATCAAACCCTGACATACGTTGTTTGCCTGAAATAAAAACAATTTATACGTTCTATTGGACTGGTGGTCAATTTGCATGTGTTCCAAATTATGGAACAATTAATTCTGCTTACCCGGCAATCACCACGCTTCCATTATGTGATATTTTCAATACGGATGGCTGCAGGTTTTTTTGGAATATAAACGGAACGGTGTATGCCGACACCAATTCAAACTGCCAGTATGATATATCAGAACCGGTTTTTTCAAAAGTAAAAGTGAAACTCTATCAAGGAGGTAATCTTGTGCAGGAAACCTTTACCAATGTTAATGGAAATTATGACTTCCAAACTGATACAGGTAATTACACTTTAAGAGTTGATACTGCACTTCCCTATCTTGTATCATGCCCTGCTACAGGCTTTTACAGTTGTTATGTACCATTTGTTTCGAGCCTTGTTATGAATAATAATTTTGGATTGATATGTAAACCTGGAGGATTTGATAATGGAGTAGCTGCTATATATAGTGACTCTGGTATTGTAAGGCCGGGAAATTATGCCCGCATTCATATCCTAGCCGGAAACATTTCGGGTAAATTCGGGGTTCAATGCCCAAGCAATGTTAGCGGAACAGTACAGGTGATAATTTATGGAAATGCTCATTATGTTTCAGCCTCTCCTAATGCGCTTACTCCGGTTGTAACAGGTGATACTTTAACTTATATAATTCCTGATTTTAATGTAGTAAATTTTAATACTGATTTTGGAATAACTATCTTGACGCACACCTGGGCTCAAGCTTTTGATCAGATTTGTTTTGATGTAACTGTAAATCCTGTTACCGGGGATTATAATCCATCCAATAATCACCTTGTCAATTGCTTTACTGTGATAAATAGTCATGATCCGAATGATAAGTCGGTATATCCTTCTAAAACTATTGATGATAAAGACGGTACGCTAACTTACAATATCAGGTTTCAGAATACAGGAACAGGTTCGGCACAGAACATTTATATTATAGATACGCTTGATGCAAATCTCGATGTAAGTACGTTCGAGTTGCTTTCGTATAGCACAGAGCCAATTGTTCAACTTATCGGAAATATTCTTCGCTTCAATTTTCCGAATATCAATTTGCCCGATAGCACCACCGATGAACCCGGAAGCAACGGTTATGTGCAATACAGCATAAAATTAAAAGACAGCTTGCCGCTTTTTACAACCGTTACAAACACTGCATATATTTATTTCGATTACAATCCACCGGTGCAAACCAACTATGTAGCGGATACCTTGCTCGATTGCGATTTGGTTGTAACTGCAATCAACATTTCAAAAACAGGTTTATGTAAAGGCGATACTTTGTTTGCAACTATTTCGCTCGCTGATAGTGCAATCGTAAACTGGTATCTCGATAGCATATTGATTGGAGCTGGTGACTTTATTTCTATACCGAATATCAGTTTGGGAAATCACGTATTGAAAACCGAAGTAATAACCTCTTACTGTACAAAAGAAATATCAACTCCATTTACTTTTTATAACCTGCCTGCAATTTATCTTGGCACCGACTCAAACACATGCAACCTGCCTGTCCCTTTAAATGCTGGTCCCGGGTTTTCAAATTATTTATGGAGTACAGGAGCAACTACACAAATTATGGTAGCGCTTTCATCAAACAATTATTCTGTAATCGTAACTGATGCAAATGGCTGCAGCACTTTTGATATTATTAACATAAATATTAATCCTTTACCAATTGTTGCACTTGGCAATGATACAACCACTTGCAACCTTCCTGTGCAATTAGATGCCGGTGCCGGCAATACATCTTACCTGTGGAACAATGGAGCAACAACGCAAATTGTTACAGCAACTTCTTCAAATAATTATTCTGTAATTGTATCCGATGCAAATGGCTGTAGCAATTCTAGCTCAATTAATATTGTCATCCATCCTTTGCCGCTTGTTGAACTTGGCAACGATACAGCCACATGCAACATTCCCGTGCAATTAAATGCGGGAATTGGAAATACTTCCTATCAGTGGAGCACAGGAGAAACAACACAAATGATTACTGCTACAACTTCAAATAATTTTTCAGTAATTGTTACCGATGCGAATGGTTGTACTAATTCAGGTTCGATTCTTATAACAGTAAATCCTTTACCTGTTGTTTCATTTAATGCATTTAACCAGGATACAATCTGCATCAATTATGGAATTCAAAACATCAATAGCGGAAATCCACCGGGAGGAAATTTTTCAGGTGTGGGAGTTGTTGGAAATACTTTTGATCCGAATGTTGCCGGTCCCGGATTGCATTCCATCACTTATACTTACACTGATTCATTGGGTTGCACTAACGCTGCTTCCGACAATATATTTATTGACTTATGTCTTGGGATTAATTTGATTAGTCATTCAGATGAAATAAAAATTTATCCCAACCCGGCATCGAATTCATTCACCGTTATTTTAAAAAATAACGCTGCTATAAATTTGGAAATCTTTGACATGATTGGAAATAAAGTGAAGCAATTAATGATTGGCAGTGACAACAACCATCTCAATGGAACTTATTCAGTTGATGTTTCTGAATTGCCTTCGGGTAATTATATGATTAAGTTTTTTGAGAAGGGAAATATTAAAGTTGTTGAGCGATTGGTGATTTTAAAGTTGGAGTAAGGTTTTTCAGAATTAATAAACAAACTCCACATACTCCGATTTAATAGTCAACTTCTTCCCTTCATACTTTTCACAGCGTCCTATTATCCGTGCATCAATGTTAAATGATTTTGAAATGGAAATAATTTCATTGGCTAAGTTTTCATCCACATACAATTCCATGCGATGACCCATGTTAAACACTTTGTACATTTCTTTCCAATCAGTTTTTGATTGCTGTTGGATGATTTTGAAAAGTGGAGGAACTGGTAAAAAATTATCTTTAATAATGTGCAGGTTGTCTATAAAGTGAAGCACTTTAGTTTGTGCGCCACCGCTGCAATGAACCATGCCATGAATTTGGTTTCTATAATTTTTCAAAACTTCTTTTATCACAGGTGCATAGGTTCTTGTGGGTGACAAAACGAGTTTGCCGCAAGAAATATTGAATGTTGAATGTTGAATGTTGAATGTTGAAGTTTTAAAATGTTCAACACCATCAGAATTGGTGATTCGATATTCATTGTCCGAAATTTCAACAACATCAGTTAAATTAAGTTGACCTGAGTAAACTAATTCTTGTGGTAATGCATTGTCAAAAGTCTCAGGATATTTTTCAGAAATGTATTTTGAAAAAACATCATGACGCGCTGATGTTAATCCGTTGCTACCCATTCCTCCGTTGTATTCATTTTCATAAGATGCTTGTCCATAAGATGCAAGACCAACTATGACATCACCTGATTTAATATTTGCATTGTCAATTATTTCATCTCTGCGTATCCGACAGGTTACTGTGGAGTCAACGATTATGGTGCGAACTAAATCACCTACATCGGCAGTTTCACCACCCGTTGTAAAAATGTTTACTCCAAATTTTTTTAACTCATTAACCAGTTCTTCAGTTCCGTTTATGATGGTGCTTATAACTTCTCCTGTTACCAGGTTTTTATTTCTTCCTATAGTTGATGAAAGCAAAATATTATCAGTGGCACCCACACATAATAAATCATCAAGATTCATTACCAAGGCATCTTGTGCAATTCCTTTCCAAACAGAAATATCACCTGTTTCTTTCCAGTAAGCATAAGCTAATGATGATTTTGTTCCGGCTCCATCAGCATGCACAATGTTGCAATAGGCTGCATCACCACCAATGTAGTCAGGAATAATTTTGCAAAATGCCTTCGGGAAAATTCCTTTATCAACATTTTTTATTGCACTATGCACATCTTCTTTATCGGCACTTACACCACGCGCTGCATATCGGTTTTCAATTGTCATTAAAAAAATAATTTTGGGTTGCCTGAACTATCATCCGAAGTTTACAGGTTTAAACTTTGCATCATTTAAAATTCTGATGTGATTTTCTTCACCAAAAGCCTGCAATACAAAAAGTCCTTTGCGATAAGCATATTTATCACTTGCCTCATCTAACTTTAATCCTGCAACAGCACCATAAACTTTGTAATCTTTATATTGCTTAAAGAAATGTTTAAAATCTTTAAGCTTTTCAAGAAGGTCATCAACATCATTTTTTCGTAAAGTTGTTTTTACTTCTATAACTATCAATTCTTCTCCATTAATCATCAATACATCTATTTCCATCTGTTTTCCTTTTTGAACAGACTCTATATTGCGGGACATTTGTGTTACTTCAATGCCACGTTGCTGAAATAGTTTCAGTAAAGGTTTTTGTACTAATGCTTCTATTAGTTTACCCCATTGCACCTTAAATAAGGTTTCGAGTTGCCTGATTTTTTTATCCGTCTCTTTCATTTGCAAACCTGTTTCTTTGATCTGCTTACCCGTTTCCTTTATACTCTTATCAGTTTCCTGAAACAATTTCCAAACCTTTTCATAAGAGAGGTTTTCTGTATTTGATATCCTTTTCATCTTGCAAAAGTACAAAACAAAAAGAGCACCCCAATGTGAGATGCTCTTAATGCTTTTTTTGTAAGTCCTAAAACCTAAATGCCAGGACCTTTATAAATTAATGACTCACCTTACGCAAAATAATTAACCTCACGCAGCCCTTTGATTGTTAATATCAATCCACTTGTACCATGCTGCTTTAGTTGCATGGGTAAGAATTAATTTTTTTAAACTGAAATGATTGTGTTGTGTCCTTACTCTCAATGTTTCAAGTTTAATAAATGCAATGATTGATGCAATGAAGTGTGATTGTTGAGCTACTTCTGTTTGTGTTGGTGATTTTGGAAATGCTGTGTTGCTTTTAATGGACTGATGATACACTTCTACTTTCCATCTTTTTTTATAGATTGTAGAAACTTGCTGGTAAGTTAAGTTTAAATCGCTTGCAGCCAAATAGAGTGTGCCGGAACTTCCATCTCCGTTTGTGAAGACTTGTTTACTGATGCTGATTGGAAAATCCAACTGCTCCAAATAAACGGTCCGAACACACCCTTCTGGCGCAATGCTTTTAATACTAACGTACTTGCCCTTTTTTTTATCCTCCCATGATAAAGCAACTTTTCGATTCTCTTTCATTGCCATCACAAAATCCGACCCGCAATCTTCTTTTATATATTTCATGTTATCTGCGCATGCAAACCAACTATCACTTAATACATACTTGAAATCAACATTCTTTAAAGCTGCGCCTACTAACGAACGAAAATGTTCGTGTTTACTCTTACTGCTTTTTCTTTTCTTTTTTCCATTTTTATCCAACACCTCCAAATCTTTTTTAATGAACTCCACACCCACCGGCATACTCATATCTGAACTATGATATATAGCACTTATAAAGTTTACTCCTTTTACGCACCGCCCTACTGTATGGTCAAAATGGTATTGAATGATTTCGTTGCAATCTGTATATGGTTTTTCTTCCACGGAATCATCTATTATTAAAACGCCATCACTCGAACTGATTTCTTCACAAATTGGTTTGGCTTCCAACCATAATCGCTTGGAATTGACTTCTCCACTATTCAATAGTCGCGTTATCTTATCGTGACTGATGTGTTCATCCAATACAGCCGACATACCTGTAGCTGTTGCTAATCCGCAACAGCAAGTCAGGTAATCTGAATACAAGTCTATTAGGTTATCTTTCGTGATTCGCATTTAACAAAGGTATGTTCTTATTTTTGCGTAAGGTGAGTTAATGAGGAACATAATCTGTTCTCAACACCAGGAATTCAGTTCTGCGATTGTACTGATTTGCTTTTTCAAAGTCTTCCTTATTCAATCCTTTTATAAATGCTTCGGTCAATACATCACCTTCTTTGAACGGAGGGTAATCTGCAAAATCTTTACCTAAAGTTTTTGGTACGCTTTCGCCTTTGCCTTCAGCCTTCAAACGGTCAGCAGGAACACCTTTCTTTATAAGGTAATCGTAACATGATTTAGCACGCCTTTCAGACAGTTTCTGGTTATATTTATCATCAGCACGGAAGTCAGTATTTGCAGTTAATAGAATAGTGATCGTTGGATTTTCATCTAACGTTTTTATTAACCCATCCAAAGCTGATGCAGACTCGGGGCGCAAAGTTGATTTATCCAAATCATAAAATACTTCAGGCAACTCGATTGTAGTTGCAGTGCTCTTCAAAGGGAAATCGAAATCTTTACTAAATGCTTTATCCTCTTCCATTCCTACAGTTGATAACTCATGATACAAGGTTAAGTAGCCGGTGTATGAAGCTGAAAGCTTGTAAGAAGTATTTTCTTTTAGCGGGTAAGTGTACATACCATCAGCACCTGTTTTTACACTTAGTGATGTTCCGTCACTTCCGAATAATTCAACTGTGGCGCCACTGATGCTTTCTTTTGTATCTGTATCATAAACACGACCTGAAACATTAAATACAAGAGGAGGTTTTACAAACATGTAAATATCATCACTTCCTTGTCCACCTTCGCGGGCTGATGAAATGTAACCGCTATCAGGTGTTAAAAATGTGATTGCAAAATCATCACCACCTGAGTTCATTGGTGATCCTAAATTTTTCGGAGATGCCCAACTGCCACCTTCCATACTGGTTGAGAAAATATCTGTACCTCCCATGCCTGGCAATCCGTTTGAAGAGAAATATAATTTACCTTCAGTAGTTATTTCGGGAAACATTTCATCACCGGCAGTATTAATTGCAGTACCTAAATTTACAGGCGTACCCCATGTGCCACCTTCGTTCTTGCTCATCCAGATGTCTTTTCCACCTTGACCACCAGGCATATCGGATACAAAATACATTGTTGAACCATCAGTGCTTACAGTTGGCTGACCAACAGTATAAGTATCACTATTCCACGGCATAGCCACCACATCGCTCCATTTACCGTTTGCATAAGTTGAGGAGTAAATTTTTCCCTGCGAATCTTTTCCTTTTACTTTTTGAACGCGGGTTATATACATGGTGTTACCAGTTGCATCTAAGCAAACTGAACCATCACTATAATCACCGTTAATCGGGGGGCCTAAAGCAATCGGAGTGCTCCAGCGGCCATTATTGTCTTTTGTTGATTTGAAAATATCAAAAAACTTTTCACCATAACCGGCATCATTGTCTTTACCGGTAGCCTCAACACGTGAGGAAGTGAAGTAAACTGTATTTAGATCAGTTTTCGACATAGCAGTTCCATAGTCATGGTAAGCAGTGTTAAGCGCACTTACATTTTCAATTCTATGGCGTGTTGGCTTGTCTTTAAAGCCCTGTGCCGCTTTTGATGACTGAACACCTAATTCACCCATCGGGTCCGAAGGAGCCAATGCTTTATAGGCATTATACTGGGCAGTTGCCTCATCATATTTCCCGTTTGCACGTAATGCATCAGCATACCGCAAAGTAGCTAACGGGTTTTTTGATTTGGATTCCACGGCTTTGCCATACCATTCTTCCGAATTTTTCCAGTCGCTCATCTGGCGGTAGCTTTCACCGGCCATGTAGGCTGCCTGGGCTTTCATGGGCGCCTTTTTGTTTTTTGTGTATGCCTTTTTGTAAAGCGTAATGGCATCGTAATAACGGCCTTCATTATAGGCTTTGTCTCCTTTTGTGGAAGGGGATTTCTCTTTTTTAGCGGCACCTGTTACAGGATAAATGGAGGCAAATGCAAAAACCAATACAAAGAGAATCGAAAGTTTTTTCATAAAGAAATAAGGTTACGGAGTTTGTTTTATGATAAGTGGCAAAGGAAAAAAAATATTCAATACAAACAAAGGTGATTAATTTTTGTGCAATACTTCTTATGCACTTCAAAAATGTTTATCAGGCCGGTCTCAAATGATGCCTAAATTAAATTAAAATATCTTCGCGGTTTTAATATAAAATCAATGTCGAATATCGTAGCAATTGTGGGCAGACCAAATGTGGGAAAGTCAACTTTATTTAACCGTTTAACTGAGTCGCGGAAGGCCATAGTTGATGAACAGTCGGGCGTTACACGCGATCGTCATTACGGAAAAGCCGAATGGAATGGAATAGAATTTAGTGTGATTGATACCGGTGGTTATGTGCATGGAAGTGAAGATGTTTTTGAAGGAGAAATTCGCAAACAAGTGAGAATTGCCATTGATGAAGCTTTTGTAATTTTATTTTTAGTTGACGTTGAAACTGGCTTAACCGACCTTGATGAAGAGATGGCAAAACTGCTTAGGAGGTCGAAAAAGAAAGTTTTTGTAGTTGTTAACAAGGTTGATAACAATAAACGCATAGGTGAAATAAGTGAGTTTTATAAATTCGGGTTGGGAGAATTATATGCGCTTTCGGCAATGAATGGAGCAGGAACGGGTGAATTGCTTGATGATCTTGTAAAAGAGTTTAAAACAGATAAAATTGAGGAAGATGATATTCCTAAAATTGCCATTATCGGACAGCCTAATGTTGGTAAATCATCATTGCTTAATGCTTTGATTGGCGAAGAACGCACCATAGTAACACCTGTGGCAGGAACTACACGCGACACTATTTATACACGATATAAAAGTTTTGGTTTCGATTTTTATTTGATTGATACTGCCGGGCTGCGCAAAAAGAAAAATGTACATGAGGATATTGAATACTATTCGGTGATGCGAACTGTGCGCGCCATTGAAGAATGTGATGTTTGCATTTTTATGATTGATGCCGCGCAAGGCTTGTCAGCACAGGATCTCAATATTTTTCATTTGGTACAAAGTAATCGCAAAGGCGTAGTGTTTTTAATCAACAAATGGGATTTGGTTGAAAAAGAGACCAATTCAAGCAAGGCTTATATTGAAGAAATCAAAGAAAAGCTGAAACCTTTTACCGATGTACCAATTGTTTTCACATCAGTAATCAACAAGCAGCGCATACTTAAGGCATTAGAAACTGCCATTGAAGTTTATAAGAGTCGCGCCCAGCATATTCCTACTTCGCAATTAAATAAGCAGCTACTGCCCTATGTTGACAGCAATCCTCCGCCTGCAACCAAAGGAAAACTTATCAGCATAAAATATATTACGCAACTGCCCGGCAAAACTCCAATGTTCGCCTGCTTCAGCAATCATCCCAATTATATTAAGGAAAGCTACAAGCGATTTGTTGAAAATAAAATTCGCGAGAATTTTAATCTTACCGGAGTTCCGATTGAAATTTATTTCCGTGAATCGAAGTGAGGGGAAGTAGGGAATAGGGAAATATGGTAATTTGGTAATTTGGCAACTCGACAATACAAAGAAAACACCTGAAGGCATTGCCCATGCGCAGCCTGTAACAGCGAACTTCAGTTCG
>JBDTRM010000271.1:0-28060 GCA_039931675.1 Bacteroidia bacterium
AATTGATTCCAGGTATGATAACACATCCATTCTGTGCCCACTTCGCGCACATTGGTATGCTTGATAGTATCTACATCTATGTGCCGCTGCGCTTTGTCTGCCCAGTTTATATCAATTCGTTTTTCACTTACCAATCGCTCCCATAGTTGCTCCATCATCGTTTTTACAACGGGGTCAGCTTCTTCAAATAATGCTTCTTGTTTTTTGTAACGCACATTCAGGTGCGCTTGTATTTTATTGAGTTGGGCAACGGTTACACTTTCTAAAAAACCAACATTCAACAACGTGCGATGGCATACGCGACCTTCTATATTCCGATAGCTTTCTATCAACCGATAATAGCTATCAATATTTCCTGTCGCAGGATTTGTTCGTATGGAACTCTTGAAATACACGCGGGCAAAGGTGAAGGAGCATTTTCAACAAAACAATACCCCCCTGTGTACTACAAACTTATTTCAAAACTGAAATGCAGTGGTAGCACGGGTTCATACAACCAAAACCCAAAAAATGTTGATAAATGATTAGGTTATTAACCGATTTGCTGCAAGTTGGGTTAATAGTATGTTGCAAATAATAAGTCTGTTACATACCACTGGAACATGTTAGATACATGAGCAAATGGATTATTAGGCTCGCATTGATAATAACATGTTATATGCAACTCTTTGGCTACACAGCGACTACAAACTGACTGCAAGAAACAAACTCCATCGTGAACCGGACAATCCGTTTTGACTATCCGTTCTGTAAAATAAAAGTTGCTCTGCAATGTGAATCTGATTCCAAGTCATTTCAAAATCAAAATCGTTAGCAAATTGTGTCTCATTTTTCAATGCATCATTTGCTTTTACAACATATTGTTGATTGGAATCATTTGCATAACTCTCTTTTTCATTGCTCAATGAATCAATGGCACCATGCAAACGCTGTTGGAGAACTTTTTTGACGGTGGGGAATTTTGGGAAGTGCATTTATTTTATTTTTAAAAATCATGGATTATGAATTACTTCCAATGAAAACTTGTCCTGAGGAGTCCACTTTAATTTTACGTCAAGGCTAGGAATCATAATAGTTGGCACAGGCAGACAAAGACAATCATTAGTGTTAAGGTTTTCTAAATCAGGAATCCCATTAGGGACAGAAAAATCCCAATAGAATTTTTCTTGCCTGTCACTATTGTCATGAGTCTTATTACAACCTGGTATATGAAAATCTATAAAAATAATAGCATTTGAAAGTGTACCGTCATCACTTTTGTCCACTAAGTAAATTTTTGTACATGATGGAAAGTTTGGGTTATTGTACATTTCAATAATGAAAAGTTTCTTTTTAGTTGGCACATTTATTTTAGGAAAAGGAATAGAATTAAATGGCATTAAATTACCCCCAGAGAAATTTACAATCGGAATTTCAAATCCTGATGCATTAACAGCAATGTTTTCTACTATATCTGGTATTTTTCCCTTAAAAAGGCTAAACCCATTTCCATCTGTATTGACATCTAAAACCTGCTTTTTTATTCCGAAATCAAAATTTCCTTTTAAGTTTACTGAAAATTGATTTTGGTTCTTAATACTAAAACCAAAGTTTGCGTTCAAATTCAAATAAGGAAGAAATGGAATTGAATTTATTAACGCAGGCAAATATTGAGAAATTAAACCAGCAGAAAGTGACAACTTCAAATCACCTTCAACATCAAAATAATTTTCGCTTATTTCTATTTTCCCTGATGTTATTTTTTCACCGTACCAGTCAATCTCCCCTTCGGTTGAAATTGTAAATTTTCCTGATGTATCAAAACTGAATCCGCTTTTTCCTTTAATAGTAATTCCTTTAGGAGGAAGAATATCACGTCTTGTAATATTAAGTGCAACATTTCCAGATAATGAAAATGAAATCCTTTCATCAATAAGTTGAAATAGGGTTTCAATCTCTGCAGGAACCTCATTAGTATCGGTACTATCATATCCGATAATTGAAATGGTAAACCCAAAAATATTGAGAATAGAAGGTCCTGCTGAGCATTTGAGTTGTATTGTTCTTTCATTTAACAAAAATGAAGTGGAGGAAGTCAAGTTTAGACCAAGCAAGTGTACTTGATCAGTGAGTTTCCCTTTAAACTCAAAATGATCCTGCGGTCCTATTTGTCCGCTCATATCGCCTTTAATACTCAATAGGGTGCCAGAATTAACTCCTAATATTTTTTCTAAAATTTTATTGTCTTCCGGAGTGTATTCAAAAATAAAATTTCCACTTCCATAGCAATAATTATTAAGTATCAGAATTTTGCTGCATTCAAGAAAAGCTTTTAATCCCTTTACCTTTTCAAAGAATTGCATCTGGCCGTTTCCTGAAATAATGAACTTGCCTTTGCTATCAAGATACAATGTGCAAGGACCTGGTTCGGCAATTATTTCAACCTGGGGATTCTCAACTTTACTTTCTTTACCTTTTTTTATAGGATGAAATGGGGATTCTGCATTTGTTTTGTCTTCGCTTTCTTTATCCTGAATTAGGTTATCCCATTTTTTAGCTTGATCCCATTTGTCGTTAACTACCCAAGCCCTTGGACTGTTCTCTTGCTTGTAAACGTACTTTACATCATCATCTTTAATTAATTCAATCAAGTGATTCCCTGTTACTGTAATTGCATTATCTCCATCAGCAATTTTAAAACTTTGTTTCGCCTTATCCCATCCGACAGTGACTTGTGCCCTTTGTGAAGGATTTGTAATGTTTCCTTTTGAAAGCAACTTTTTTGCAATCCGCTTTATTTGCGCGCTAAACAATGCTTCTCCAGGCTTTATTTTATCATAGGGGTTGAGAGAATTTTCTAAGTGCTTAGCAACTCGATCTCCATCTATTTTATTTACAATTTTTTTATCGAGATAGAAATTGAACTTTCCCGTTTTATCATCAAGTTTTATTTTTTGCGCCTGAAGATTCGCATTGGCATTATACTTTATTTTCTTTTTATCTACTGATAAGTATAGCGTTAATAAACGGGCAACAGAATCGAAGCTGATATTATATTCAGTAGATGCTTTTTCATTTAATTTTTCAATTAGTCTTAATGCTGAAAAATTATTTGTTTCAATTATTGGAAATTCATGCCATACAGGTTTCAACTTAATGTGTTTAACTTCGCTTGCATGCATCTTTAAATCTTTGACAAACTTTTTAGCATCTTCCTTTTGTCTCAATTCAACATCATTTAATAACTTATCATTAGTATGGATAAAAAAGTTAAGTGTGTCAATTAAAGCACCTGGCGTGATTTTTATTTTTGGTAAAATATCAATCACAAATTCTGAATTCTTTTCAGCGAAGATGAATACATCAGAAGATGAAAAAACATATCCAAAATCAAAAGGCATGAAAAAAGGAGCAAATGTGATTGTTCCGGTTGAATCATCTAAAGCTGTTCTGCCTCCAAGCTTTATCTTAAGCCATTCCGGAATTACATCCCACTCGGCAGTAAACTCACCTTCAATAAACCCTGTGCCTGTAAGTGCAGCAAGTGCAATATCTGCTGTTGATTTGGACCAGGGGACTCCGGTCAATAAGTTTGTTATATTTTGTTTTAGTAAATCAGTTCCGCTGCCGGGACTTGAATATGAAAGTTTTAATTGCCCTTTAATTGACAATGGAATAGGAACAACCATTTGTCCGAAAGTGAGTTTTAATTCTGGCGAATCAATTGCACTAAGTAAACAAAATCCAAAACCGGTTAAAGGATCATGATTGTTGATTTTCCAAATGTATCCGATAAAATCAATGTGCTGCAATGCAAATAAATTAATAGTTGTTCTTGTAAGAAAACCATTTGACTGCCTAGGGATAATTTGTGCAATTTGATTTAATGAATCTTTAATATCATCAATTCTTCCAAACCCACCAGAAGCATTAAAAAGAGCAACATTATCTCCGTCAAAAAATTCTGCGTTAAATCCGTTTGACCTGCCGGGGTTCTTACTCTTGAAGGATTCTGTTTTTACTTTTTTAAATTCATCCAACGAACTATTGAAATTTATTTCTCCCTCATCAGTTAATTGAAGCACGGTATTTTCATTAGTAGTGGTATTAACATTATCTATCATTTCATTAATCTCTTCAATTGAAATCATGCCGACAGATGCTTCGGACTCAAATCCACCAAGATTAACGTGTGTAGAAAAACTTCTTGTATTCAGAGGTAATGATTTAAGTATATTTTGAACGATGCTGTTAAAATCAATACTATTTATTTCCTCCTGGATAATTCTGGTAAGTTCTGCTTTATATAATTCTATCGCTTGCTGTGACGGCAGGTTGTTTTTTATCCGGTTCAATACCCTATAAGCCCCGGCAAACAAATGTTGAAATGTTGCTGCATTAACAACAAGATTAACTGACTTAGTTAACTTGTTACTTAAATGAGGGAAAAATTTTCGGGCATAATCAGGAATAATTAAATGTACATCTGTTAATGCAATCCGCATGCAATTGCCAAGTGAACCATTTGAATTTATTTGGTATCCCGGATCTGAGATCAATGCCAGCACTTCAAGAATTGCATCCAGGCCAACAGAAGGAATGGGGCGTTGAAAATTCATATTGATTCCAAAACCTCCGAATCGCATCTGCAAGCAAATATTATCAGCCCATGGAATGTATGGGTCATAAAGAAATGCATACGGCACTATAGTGTAGCCAACAAATTTGCCCATGCATAAATTTACATTATCGGCAATCAGCGTGAATCCGAAAAGATCATCTCCAACCTTTAAATCAAAGGCATGAGGAAATACCGGAGCAATGTCTCCCAAAAACAAAGGTGAAAAACCAATCTTCTTTATATCGGCCTCGAACACATTTTTAAGATGAAACTGTAGCCCATCCCAATACGGTACACAATCAGCAGTTGAAACTAATCCTTTCGAAAAGTCAGAGCGCATGTCTAATGAAAATTCGAAGTATGGAACTACAATTACAATTTGTCCAACAGGAATTGGAATAAGCTCGAATCTGACATACAAATTTGTTTTGCGTGGAGGCAATAGGTAAAACAAATCATTCGAGCTCGTTTCCTGAAAATGTTGAATTGCTTCCATAAAAGATTCGGGCAGGCGCACTTCGCCCTCTAACTGCAATGCCAACGACCGTTTTGTATAACCAAATCCCACCATTGCCTTATCAATACCGATATAACCTTTACGGTCTTTTTCCAATTGCTGTGCTGCAGTAAGCGAAGGGGTTCCGGGTTTGGTTATCATTTCATCCAGTTCAACTCCTTCCCAATTTCCAATTTTAGGAAAGTAAATTTTACCGGGAGTTTTTAGTGAGAAATAAAATACATCAGTTGACAATCCAAACTGCCACTCAATTATTTCCAGAATTTTTAACGGGTTATCAACTTGAAAATCTTTCAGTTTTAATTTACCGCTAAAACCTGACTTGCGTATTTCCTGCAGGTTAAGTTCAAGCCGAATGTCACCTAAAATTAGTTTAGCAGTTTCATCAATTTTAATAAGCTTCGTTAGATTGGTTGAGAATGTATCTTTATCAGTGGAACTAAATAACGTGTCTAAACCTCCCTGTTCAATTGAAATAAATGGAAACCCCTTCAATTCAAAAGTTGGCTGAGTATTACCTGAATCTTCATTAGGAGAAAAATTAAATACTTGTTGATATTGTTGAGCAAGAAACTTAAGAATGTTTAGATATTTAACTCTTCCATTGTTATCATTTATAGTTAAACAAATTTTACCTGCTAAATCTATAATCGCCTTTTGAATTAAGAGATTTCTTTTGATTTTTGCATTACCTGAGTTAATGAAAATTTCTGAATTATAACGTCTTGTTCTTCTATTAAACCAATCTTCATTAATCGTATCATTAGTTGAGCAAGTAAACATCGAAGGTTCAAAAGGCGGCAATGATAATTTTAATGGGATTTCCATTTCATCAACTCCAAGAGCAATGGTATTATTATTCAACTCAAAAAACAGGGGAACTGTTGCTGTCAAAAACCGCAGGGTTCCGCATACTCTAATGGTTGGAGGACTAATTCCATTGGGATTTTTCCGGCCGTTTAATTTGTTGCTTAATACTATTTTAATATAATCAATACTGCAACCGAATTCCAAACCATCCGTCATAATTTCTGTTGCCTTTTTATATCCATCAGGCATTCCACCATTAGAGAAAAATGAAAGTATTTCATTAATCTTCAAGTCTAATCCGAATTCTTCAAGCTTGCATATTCCTGTAGCAGTCCAAACAAAATCGCCCTGGTTATCCAGTGCAAGTTCAAGTGTTGCTTCTAACTTTCCTCTTAAGTCGGGGTCGCCTGCAAATTTTTCTGCGAAACTGAATACTTGTTTAAACTCTTCGGGTATTGGCAGAGATGATAAATCAAGATGAAAATGATAAGCACCTGCAAAAGATATTAAGGCACTTGCTGATGTTGTTGACCCACCGTTTGAACTGCTGTTTGCAACTGTTGCATTAAAAGATGCTGAATCAAGAGATGCTAAAATATTATCCTGAGGGTCGTTTGTTTTTCTTAACCCAGGCAATTTAATACCAATTCTTCCAACATCTTCAATAACGGCTTTTACTTGTGCGCTTGCATTATTACTTCCTGCCGCAGCATCAATTTCAAATTTTATTTTTATAGAATTGTATTCATGGTTATTATCAATGAGTTTACCTAATTCTATTTTAAGCATCCTTTCAACTTCGGTGCCCAATGAAAATTTGGGAATTACTACATCGGCAGAAATGAAGGATTTAAAAGCTGCACTACTGCCAGTTGAATTGTCAGCAAGTTCAATCTGTGCATGAAATTTAACGTTCTTAAAAGTTAAATCCAATAGAGGAATATTAGGAATAAATTGGCGTACAAAAGTTTCACCATTAATCTGATTCAACTCTGTTTCATAAATTAATAATGTTTTTGTGTGTTGCGAATTGTTATTTGTTTTCTCTTGTGAAAATTCCACACGAAATTTGAAAACAATGTTATTTGGTAAACCAAGAGGTAATATAATTCTCCTATCCAAATTGCTTGAAGTAAGCTCCGAATCTGCTTTAAGAAGCAAATTAAGATATTCAACATTTGCAGCAATTCTTTTTTCAAAAAGAAAATCACACTTTGCTAAAACATCTGGAATTCCATAATCAGTTGTTCCAAAAAGATCTTTTATTTTAAAGTTATCAATCTTGAATGAAATTTTCTGGCAGCGCTGATTATATTCGATGTCACCGGAAATGTTATTTAGGTCCAATTCGCTATTGTTTCTGTACTTTAGTTTAATTTCATCTGAATGAAAAGTTGAACTCAATTCGTTTAAATTACTGCTATTAAAATCAATAGTGTTGTCAAGTATTACACCTTGAATTGATGCAATAAAATTACTTGCCTGAGCATTGATGTCACCAATTTGAACATTCGTGTTTGTCTTATATTTTATATTCCTTGAATCTGATGAATCAATTTCAATACTAAAGCATAATAATCCCGAACCGATGTTTAAATTAAAAGTATCAGGCAAGTTCAAATGAGTTTCAAACATACATTGAACTTGAAATGCTTTAAGGATGTTCTTTTCTATTGCTAAAACAATATTTTTGATTTTGAGCACATTCCCGTTCAAATTGAAACCTGGTGAAATCTGACTTAAATCAAAAGTCATAAGATTTTCTGTTGGGATGGGAATATTTTCTGAGGGGATAGTATTAGTTCCAAATTGTTTTTGAGACAAATCAAAATCTGGAAGAGTAATTTTTATTGGTTTTAAAATACCTGGTTCAGTTATTAATAAATTATTTAACGGTGCTGGAAGATTGAATTCAAGTTTGCCAAGTAAAGTAATTGAAATTGGTTTATGAGTGATAGAATCAAATTCAATATTAATATTTTTCAGAGATAATACTGAAAGTGGATCGCTATTGGTTGGGTGATTCGGAAGATCAATAATTAGTTTAACAGGACTTGTGAAATCAATACTGATAGAATTTGGAGCTTCATCTGTATAAGAAAGGGTTGAATTAATAATCGTATTTTCATTATCAAATAAGCTATTATATATAGTTTGAGAAAAATCAAATTGTCCACTGATGGTTACCTTTTTTATTACAGTTGCAAATTTGAATCCGTCAGTAGAATCATTGGAAACATCCGCTTCGCAATGAAGTTGAATATTTGTAATTTCCGGAAAAATAACATCTAAAGAATTAGCCGGAATTCCAACTAGTTTTTCAATCGGATTTACATTAATGTTTAATGTTGAGTCCAAAATGAATTGAAATTTTTTCCCTTCGCCAATCTGATCGACAAGCAGATTTATTTTTACTGGAGAACTTTGAAGCAACTCATTTAATTTCACTTTAACTCCATCATCAGGAAGCAGGCTATATATATTGTTCCATGATGTAGTGAAGGATGAGCCTATTAATCGTTTGTTCTGATTTGGATTATTTGCAAAGAAGCAGAGGTCAATGGAATCAAATGATATGCTTTCAGTATTAATACCCAGCGGAATTTGGAAAGCAGTATGTGTAAGATGGATTTCCAATTTGTCTTCTGAGTAATCTTCAAGTTCATTTAGTATTCTTGCTGGTCGGCCATGAGTCCACTTGATTTCTGTGTCAGAATTTATTTCCAAATCCTTTCCAAATAATTTTACTCTGAATTGTGAAGTCCCTTTCATAACGAACCTTCCGGAAGGATCTTTTTCAAAAACAAATTCTATATCTTTTGTATTTGTTATAGTGTACAAACTATTATTACCAGCAACGGATGCAGAACCCTGATTCGTATTACCCATACTGAATGTTGAATTCAGAGGAAGAATGAATTTGGAAATTAATTTATCGTTGTCTTTAGCTACCTGAAAAGATAAATGTTTATCAGTTGGTAAACTGATATTAAAAAGTTTGCTTTTAATGGAATCAGTTAAAGTAACATTTCCTAAAATAGAGAAATCATAAATTGAGTTTGCTTCGGTGTTATCTATGTGGATATTCCATCTAGTTATTTTGATTTCAAATAAATTCAATCTGACAGTTTCATTTTTATTTTGACCGTTAGAACTAATTGAAATTCCATTTTTAAATATTTGTAACTTAGTGCCGATATCAGAAATATTTAAATCAAGGTTTGAGTTAGTGATTAAAGCCAGTAAATTCTTGTGAACTATTTTAACTGAACAATCAGCACTAATTATAGGATTTGAAGCATCACTTAGTTTACTAAAATCAAAAACAACGTTTCTTGCTGCTAAAACAATTCCGGTATTTCCTACCTCAATATCAGGAAAACTAAAGCTAACAACAGGATTAAATTCACATAGCTGATCACTACTTATTTTAATGTCGCCTTTATAAGTAAAAGGCGGAATCGCGTTATTGGCAACTAAAATCTCCAGTGTGAATGAAATGTTCCTGACGGTAAAAAAGGTTTTTGTCGCTTCCTTAGAAATTTCACATTGAAAAGACTGATTAGTTAAATCTGTTGAAGCAAGAGCAATTTTTAAAAAATCGTTTTGATAATTAAATCTACCGTTAACAGAATCAATTCTGATATTGAATTGAATAGATTCACCTGGATTAATGTTGGCAGAAAAATCAAAATTTCCACAGTCAACATTGCAAGCAAATGAGGAGTTTTCAAGTTGATTAATAAACTCTGTTGCTTCCGATGGAATATTGGCAGCCCTATAAACAACTGTGAAAACATCATCTAAAAAATCGGTTATGTTTTTTATCATGACTTGTATATTTAATTAATTATTTTAATTATTCAATGTGGCTCTTGCTTTATTAGAGGATTAGAGCAATCAATCTTCCTGTAGCATCGTAAAAAGAAATAAAAGCTGGTGATTGGTTTTATTTATAAAGATGAGAAATTCGGTAACAGGATTTGGAAAAATGTATATGGAAAAAGAAGAATTATAAGCATTATTCTGAAAATCTCCGCTTGATGCAACAACAAATCTTTCTAATGATTGACCACTACAAATTGCAATATTCAAAATCAAAAATGCAAATGGCGGCAGGTAATGCTTCATGGTTTATTTGAGAGAGATAGTTTGTAAATGTAAAACTTATTTTAATCTGCAGCATATAAGAAACAAATTTTCTGATTTATTGAAAGACACTGCAAACAACGGCAAGCAGGTTTTCCAAAAAACTTTAAGTAATTAGCGAGTTTACAAGAATAAATAATGGAATTTTAGTTTAAAAGATGGAGGTTTACAGACTACCCCGTGAGAAATTTTCCAGGACTCTTTCAGGAAAGGCTCTGCAATTATGGGGGCAAGGTGGAATTCAATCGGAGAAGAGTTAATTTATTGCGCATCAAACCGCTCACTGGCAATGGCAGAAGTTGCAGTTCATTTTACGCTTGCAACGCTTCCTGATGATTATGTTATGATGACCATATTTATTCCCAGTGACATTTCAATAAAGAAACTTGATGAATCAGATTTGCCCGTTGATTGGAACACTTTTCCGCACCGTGCATCTTCTCAATCAATGGGCGACACATTTGTTTCAGCAAATGAACATTGCGTTTTGCAAATTCCATCAGCAGTAACAAAAGAGGATTTTAATTTTTTAATCAATACTAAACATATTGACTTTTCAAGAATTAAAATAATTACAACATCTAAGTTCCCGTTTGATAAGAGAATCTTCAAATAAGCTCTGGCTAAACTTCCGCAAAAAACACGCGCCATTTTTCATCCTGAAACATCGCAAGGGCTTTGTTCGGAATCAAATCCTATCAATTGTCAATCGTCAACCACTTATTTCTCCAATCAATTTTAATAATACACTTTCTAAACTCTCCAAAGCCTCTTTAATTTTCCAGGCATTGCGGTTTCGTTTTTCAATATAATTTGAAACAGCGCGAATTTGAAAATGCGGAATATTCATCATCATACACACATAAGAAAATGCTGCGCCCTCCATTGACTCGGTTATTGGTTTTTGGTTTTTGGTTTGTAGTTTGTCGTTTAAAAATCGTTCAACGCTTTTTTCATTTCCATGAACTTTGTTTACTGTGATGCCTTTTACTTTTTTTAATTGATTGATTGTTTCAAAATTGCTTTGAGTTTTGTTTTTTAATACTCCGTTCTCAAAAGGGAATTCATTTTCATTAATGAGTCCTAAGTCAAAAGCGGTTAGGTAATTTTCATCATCTTCTGCACCCAGATCAGCAAAACAATCTTCAACAATATTTACAGTTTCGCTTAACGATATTGTTTTATCAAATGTTCCTGCAATGCCGGTATTTAAAATTAAATCATAATTGTTTTTTGAAAGATGCTGTGTTAAATGAAATGTAGTGGCCACCATCCCAACTCCAGTTATCAAAACATTAAAACCTGTTTCTTTATTTATGAATGAAAAAAGATTTGATGTGCCTTCTATCTTTTTCAATCCTGTCTTTTCAAGAAATTTAATTTCAGGATATGTGGCTGCCACTATTAAAATTCTTTTCATTGCTATGTGGAGAAAAATTTCGGACGAAGCTAAAGAAAATGATGTAATGGAACTATACTTTCTGAAAGTTCCTTCAGCTTTCCGAAAGTTGACAGCAAACTCAAACTATTTTATTTCTCCGTTCTTCTCCGCGCCTCCGTGCGATTTTTTTTAACCACAATGATCAAACGCATACATGAGACACATACAATTTATGAGCTGCATACAATGCGTTTCTACTTATCTTAAATAAATTACTTTTGGCGCGCTATTTTTAAAAACAATGATTTACGTAACAAGAAAAGAACATTTTAATGCGGCACACCGTGTTTACAGGCAGGAGTGGACTGACGAAAAAAACCAGGAAGTATTTGGAAAATGTGCAAACCCTAACTGGCATGGTCATAACTATGATTTATATGTTACCGTTAAAGGCGAACCTAATCCTGAAACCGGTTTTGTGATGGATATCAAACAACTCAGCATTATGATTCGTGACGAGGTGATTGAAAAATTAGATCATAAGAATCTCAATCTTGATGTTGATTTTCTTTCAGGAAAAATTCCTTCTACCGAAACACTTGCTATAAGTATATGGGATATTTTAGCGGACAAAATAAAATTGCACGGCTGCCTTTTGCATTGCATCAGGCTATTTGAAACAGAAAGAAATTATGTTGAATATTACGGCTGATAAAACTTTATAACATGGTTAATGTTATGGGAAAGAAACTAAATAAAAATATGCATCAAACATTAATGATTGATCATGAGGAAATAGATGGCTA
The DNA here is from genome assembly GCA_039931675.1 of Bacteroidia bacterium. Classification (GTDB taxonomy): domain Bacteria; phylum Bacteroidota; class Bacteroidia; order AKYH767-A; family OLB10; genus JAEUTH01. The sequence continues at coordinate 12,264 of JBDTRM010000271.1, forward strand.
CTCGAAAATAGATCAGTATAACGAGAGGATAGTAATGAGTTGCGCTAAAAGCTACTCAAACATTATTAAGCAAATAGGAGAGAATGCTGAACGCGATGGCTTGCTCAAAACTCCTGAACGCGCAGCCAAAGCCATACAGTTTTTAACGCATGGCTATGATGTTGATCCTGCTGAAATGTTGAAGAGCGCCATGTTCAAAGAAAACTACAGCCAGATGGTTATTGTAAAAGATATTGAACTCTATTCGCTTTGCGAACATCACATACTTCCCTTTTTCGGAAAAGCGCACATAGCTTACATACCTAACGGTCACATTGTGGGATTGAGTAAAATACCAAGAGTAGTTGATGCATTTGCGAGAAGGCTGCAGGTGCAGGAACGGTTAACTAATGAAATAAGAGATTGCATTCACAGCACTTTGAAACCATTGGGTGTAGCAGTAGTTATTGAAGCGCAACATCTTTGCATGCAAATGCGCGGTGTGCAAAAACAAAATTCGATAACTACCACATCGGCTTTTACAGGTGAGTTTGAAAAAGAAAAAACACGATCGGAATTTATCAGTTTGATTCAATCGCGTTTAAGGTAGAAATGACGAATGTTGATTTTTAAACTATGAATGTTGAAGTTTGATTTCTCTTAATAAAAATGAATTTTTAACTATTAAGATTTCGTTGCCTTCATTATTCTCCCGATAGCTATCGGGATCGAAATTCATGATTCACTATTTAAATTGTTAATACAAAAAATTAAAGGGTTGTCATTGTGATAACTCTTTTTTTATTTTCGCCACCTTAATAAGGTTATTGTAACTAAAAACTCCGTCAGTAACAACCATTAATTATAATATTAAAAACCCTTTCAAAATGAAAGCTTATGTATTTCCGGGACAAGGCTCACAATTTCCAGGAATGGGAAAAGAGCTTTATGACACTAACTCTCGGGCTAAAGAATTATTTGAAGAAGCCAATGAAATTATCGGGTTCAGAATAACTGATCTTATGTTTTCAGGAACTGAGGAAGACCTTAAACAAACCAAGGTTACTCAACCGGCAATTTTTATTCATTCAGTTATTCAGGCTATTACTATGGGCAATGAATTTCAACCCGATATGGTTGCAGGTCATTCGCTTGGCGAATTTTCGGCATTGGTTGCCAATAAAGCTTTGCACTTTCAGGATGGATTAACGTTAGTGATAGAGCGTGCTCTTGCAATGCAATATGCATGCGAAATAAATCCTTCTGCAATGGCTGCCGTTTTAGGTTTAGAGGATCAGTTAGTAGAATCAATCTGTAATTCAATTAATGATGAAGTAGTTTGCGCCAATTTCAATTGCCCGGGTCAGGTGGTAATTTCAGGAAGCATAAGCGGCATTGACGAAGCTTGCAAACGATTAACCGAAGCGGGTGCCAAACGTGCTATTAAGTTAGCTGTTGGTGGTGCTTTCCATTCACCATTGATGCAGCCTGCTCACGATCGTTTATCAGCAGCTATTGAAGCAATAAAAATTCATAAACCAATATGCGCCATTTATCAGAATGTGGATGCCCGTCCATATCATACCGAAGAAGAAATTAAAGTGAATCTTATAGCACAGTTAATGGCACCTGTAAGGTGGACACAAACAATTCAGAATATGCTTGCTGATGGCGCTACCTCATTCACTGAAATAGGCCCGGGCAAAGTGTTACAGGGATTGATCAGGAAAATTAATAAGGCTGCTGCAATAGTTTAAAAATGTTGAATTGCATTCATCAAACAATCCATAAAGCAAAAAAAACACTGAAACACAATTGTAATAAATTGCGATAAACTTATTAATTGTTTTTCAGTTTTCTCATTAATTAAATTTAAAAACTAATTTTACACCATGCTTTTCTTATTAACTCCATTGAAAACAAATTTATTCTTCTCATTCAAATATAAAAAAGACGATGAAAAAATTAATTTTTACATTCTTACTTCTTATTGCTTCTATTGTAACTTACGGTCAGGGCTGCGCTTACAGCCAGGACTTTGAAAATCCTATCACAGGAATTTCATCTGTAGGTAATCCGGGTTTTGTGCCCGACATTCAATTTTATCATGATGGCATTCAAAGTTATCATGCAACCTATGCAGCACAGGATTCAGCAATAGCTACCACTGCCGACATTGATCTTACAGGTATGACCTATGTTAAACTAAAGTTCTGGCACATCTGCAAGCTCGAATTTTTTGATATGGGAATCATTGAGGTTTCAAATGATGGTGGTGCTAACTGGACTAAGCTAACTGTAGCCCAATACCAAACCAATCCTCCAAGTAATTTTGGCAACCAGGGAAATAAATTTACCGAGGCTGCTTATACCGGGTGGCATCCTGCTGATACTATAACACCAGTGGACAGTAGTTGGTGGAGAGAGGAAACATTCGATATTTCATCAATTGTTGGAAGCGGAAGTGTAACCAATGCAAAGATTCGCTTTGTGGCAAAGGATTTAAATAATAATAGCATGGCCGGCAGGGCAGGTTGGTACATAGATCAGATTTGTGTGCTGGCTGCACCATGCGAATTAGACGAACCAACTTTTACGCAGGCTCCGCCTGTTTTGCAAGGCACTATTTACAGCCTTGGCCCCTATACGTTAAATGCTTATGTGAATGATGCATCAGGCATAGCAGGTGTATATTTATTCTGGTATCTTAATGGTATTCCGCAGCCTGTTATTCCAATGGTTAACCCGTTAGGAGATAGTCTTTATACTACCCAACTGCCTGCTGTTGCCGATAGTGATACTATATGCTATTACTTTTATGCTTTTGATGCATCAGCTTGCAGCAACGATATTTTTTATCCCGGCACCCCGGTTGACACTGCAACTATTTGTTTTATTGCTTCTTCGGGTATCACCTTCCCGTATTGCGATAATTTTGATGTAAATAATTTATGGGTTGATTCATTAGTATCCGGTTCGTCATGGGAATTAGGCACACCTAATTTTGGTTTAACCAATTCACCACATTCAGCGCCTAATTCCTGGGATATTTCGCTCAATACCGGATATACTACCCAAACGGAATCTTACCTTATTTCACCGGTATTTGATTTTGGGCCTGCCTCTAATTCGAGGATGAGTTTTTGGTACAACTGTTCTACTGATAATTTTAGCCAGGACGGTGTTCGCTTAGAAACTTCAGTAAATGCAGGTACCTGGAACATTCTTACAATTGCTGATGATCCTTCGGCAACTAACTGGTATAATATTCCTTCTTTGGGGTCATCAGGCACACCCGGCTGGGGTGGTAATTCAGGTGGATGGAAAGAGGCAAAGTTTAACATGAGTTCATTTAATAATGTTGGCGGAGTTCAGTTGCGATTTATTTTCACCTCAGCTTTCTCAACAGGTGATGGATTTTCAATTGACGATTTTTGCATCATTCAACCACCGCCACAGGATATGGGTGTGGACAAAGTTATAGAGCCATTCCCGAGTGCAGGTGCCGGTACAATTTCTAATGCAATTGTAAGGGTGCGTAACTATGGTACCTCAATACAGACAACATTTGATGTTGCTTATTCTATAAATGGTGCTCTTCAAGGCACGGTGTCTTATGCTGGTCCCCCGCTTGCACCTAACGATACTGCAATTGTTACAATTACACCAACATTTGCAGTTCCGGCATTGTATTACGATTTCTGTGCCTGGACCATTTTACCTTCGGATGCAGATAATACCAATGATACATTATGTGAACAGCATCAGGGTATTCCTGTTGTTCCATTATCATATTGCAATAACTTTGATGTAAGTGCAGGTGACTGGACAAGCATTCCATCGCCAATAGGTAATACTGTATGGGAATTAGGCACGCCAGCTTTTGGTACGACTAATTCAGCATTTTCAAATCCTAATTCATGGGATATCAATTTAACTTCTGCTTATGAAAATCAGGCTGACGCCAGATTGATTTCGCCATTCTTTGATTTTACGGGGGTAGCAAACGTTGATTTAAATTTTTGGCAAAACCGTAACTGCGAACAGTTTTGGGATGGAACACGTATTGAATATGATGTTAATGGCAGCGGAACATGGCAGTTGTTAGGCGCAATAGGGCAAGGAGTAAACTGGTATGTTGAAACAATCAACTCAAGCGGCCTGCCTGCATGGGATGGCAATTCTAACGGATGGATAAAATCATCTCTTAATGTAAGCCAATTCAACAATATAGGTCTTGTTCAAATGCAATTTATATTTACATCCGATTTCTCGGTTATATGGGATGGCTTCTCAATTGATAATTTCTGTTTGCATGTTCCTCAACCTATAGACGTGGGGGTTGACTCTATATTATTACCAACTACCAATTCAGGTGCAGGTCAAATTGATTCTGTAAGAGTTCGCGTTCGCAATTTTGGTTCAACATCTATCAGCGCATTTGATGTGGTTTATGTGCTCGATACTGGTGGTACTATTTTCACATCGCCTCCGGTGGCATATAATGGACCTGCCCTGGCACCCAATGCTACATGGATTATGACCATACCTCCTCCCATAACAATTCCTAACGGTGTATTTAACCTTTGTGCTTACACTTCCTTAGCCACCGATATGGATCATACCAATGATACAACTTGCAAACTATGTAAAGGTATCCCTGTATTGCCCTTGAATTATTGCGAAAACTTTGATGGAGCTGCAAATGATTGGACGCCTGTTACTATTGCAGGCAGTAGCCAGTGGGAGTTAGGCACTCCGAATTTTGGCGTTACCACGGGGGCGCATTCTGCACCTAATGCATGGGATGTTAATTTGAATTCGGGTTATACCGCAGGATCCAATTGCGAATTGTTATCACCTTATTTTGATTTTACAAATGCGGTAAATGCTAAATTGAGTTTCTGGCAAAACCGCAATATTCAACAGTTTAATGGTGACGGTGCACGCATGGACATTTTTGATGGTAACTTTTGGAGCACTTTAGGAACCTTCGGTGACCCGCTGGCTGCTAACTGGTACACTATAGCTAACATATTTACCACTAATCAACCTGGATGGGATGGTAATTCAAATGGATGGATTAAGAGTACTTACAAATTAACAAATTATAACAATGCAGGCTTGATACAACTTAAATATGTTTTCCGTTCATCTAACTTCAGTGCAGGCGATGGTATATCTATAGATGATTTTTGCATTATTATTCCTCCGCCTATTGATGTTGGTGTTGATTCAATTTTAACCCCAACTGCCAATTCAGGTGCATTACAAAATGTGGATGTTACAGTTCGTGTTCGCAATTTTGGTTCAGCGCCTATAAGTGCCTTTGATGTGGTTTACGTATTTGATGATGGTACAGGTCCTGTTACATCTCCACCTATTGCATATACAGGTCCCACATTAAATCCCGATGATACTGCTACTGTAACTATTCCTCCTCAAATAACTGTTCCTTCCGGATTGTTTAGTGTATGTGCCTATACTTCGTTGGCTACTGATATGGATCACACAAATGATACTCTCTGTAAGACCTGTAAAGGTATCCCGGTATTGGCTTTGAATTATTGCGAAAACTTTGACGGAGCATCGGCAAATGACTGGACTAATATAAATGTTGGCGGAACCGATAATTGGGAATTAGGTACACCAAACTTTGGCGCTACAACCGGTGCACATTCAGCACCAAATGCATGGGATGTTAATTTGAATTCGGGCTATACAACATCAGCAAATTGCGAATTATTGTCGCCTTTCTTTGACCTCACTCCTGCAGTAAATGCGCAATTGAGTTTCTGGCAAAACCGCAACACGCAAGCCTTTAATGACGGAACACGCTTAGATATTTCTGACGGAACCGTTTGGACTACTTTAGGAACCGTAGCTGATCCGCTGGCTACTAACTGGTACACTATAGCCAACATATTTGTATCAAACCAACCTGCATGGGATGGTTCATCAAACGGTTGGATCAAGAGCACTTACCAGTTGATTAATTATAACAACAGTGGTTTGATCCAGGTTAAATATGTTTTCCGTTCAACTAACTTTACTAACGGTGATGGTATGTCAATAGATGATTTCTGTATTACCATACCTCCGCCACGCGATGCCGGAGCTGTGTCTATTGATTCACCAACGGGTGGATTGGTTATAGGAAATACTTATTTCCCAACGGTAACTATTAAGAATTTCGGTTCTGCTCCAATTGATTCAATTCCTGTAACCTATACTATAAACGGTACTATCATAGCCACTCAACTGTATCCGTTCCAGTTGCTTCCTAATGTGACAGGCCAGCTTACATTTACTACGGGCTTTGCTGCATTAAGTGGAGGCTTCGATATATGCGCTTATACTGATTTAAGCGCAGATGGTGATCATTCAAACGATACTACCTGCACACAGGCAGTGGGGGTTCCTACATTCATCCCTACATATACTGATAATTTTGATGGCGTAAATAATGGATGGACAACTAACACTTTATTCCCCGGCACTCAATGGGAATTAGGAACACCATCGTATGGCACTACCAGTAGTTCACATTCTGCTCCTAATTGCTGGGATGTAAACCTGGCCTCGCAGTACCAGAACCAGGCAAATTGTGAATTGATTTCGCCATTCTTCGATTTTATTAATGTTATAAATGCCGAGGTTTCATTCTGGTTAAACATTAATGCTGAGGGTAACTGGGATGGTGTACGCCTTGACTATTCGGGCGATGGAGGATCTACGTGGAATATTGTAGGTAGCATCGGATGTACAAGTTGTCTAAACTGGTATGGCTCTACCATCAATTCAAGTGGCGGCTTGCCGGCATGGAATGGTAACTTAGGTTCATGGTTTTTTGCTAAAGACAGTGATCTTACTTTCCTTAATCAAAACCCGTTGCCGGTAGTATTTAAGTTTGTATTTACATCTGACTTCTCAGTTCTTTGGGACGGTGCTTCAGTAGATGATTTTATGCTTTACAAACCTATTTCAATAACCGCTGCCACTAACTTATTATATCCTGCTAATAATATCCTTACACCAGGACCACAGAACATCGTTGGTCGTTATCTCAATAAAGGAACTACTCCTTTAACCAAGGTTTTATTATCATTAGTAATTGATGGTGTACTCCATGTTACTGATACCATTGATCCGATACCGGGTGGCCAGCTTAATTTAAATGCATCGGCCCTGCATACCTTCTCTTTACCCTGGAATGCATCACCCGGTCAGCATAACTTATGCATTTACACCAGCAGTCCAAACTTCACTCCTGATCTTGATAATGGTGATGATACAACTTGCACTGTGCTTACCGTGTTTGATTCAACATCAATTTATCCATATTGCAATGGCTTTGAATCAGGTCCTCAATGGGTGGCCTTAAATTCTGTTAATTATACTCCTACAAGTAGCTGGCAAATTGGTACACCTTTAAAAACAAATATAGTAGGCGCTCACAGTGGGGCTAATTGCTGGGTTACTAACTTAGTTTCGGAGTATCCAAATCAGGATAACTCATCATTGTTCTCACCTGTATTTAACGTGGAAGCAAATAAGTGTTACGAATTAAGTTTCTTTCATAATGCCGATATGGATTTGTTTAACGATGGCGGAATTGTTGAATATACACTTGACAGTGCTAAAACATGGACACAATTGGGAGAGGGTGGCGACTACCTCAACTGGTATAACTCTACGTACATAGCAGCATTTGGCGGACCCACGCCACATGCAGGTTGGACAGGCAGCTTTGGCGGATGGGTACAATCAATTCATAACTGGCCATGCACACAGACGGGTCAGGTTATTTTCCGTTGGAGATTTGCCTCGGACCAAAGTAATACTGCTGATGGTTGGGCAATAGACGATGTTTGCTTTAAAGAAACTCCTTCACCTTGTATCACTGCAATAGGTGAAATACCAGCTAATGGTTTCTATCTCTATCAAAATACTCCTAACCCTGCAAATGGTAATACAGACATTGCATTCAGCTTACCCAAATCAGGCAAAGCTGTCATGACTATTACTAATCTTGTAGGACAGATAGTAGCTCAGCCGGTTAATGAAAACTTAAGCGAAGGCCGCCATGCAGTTGATTTGAATGCGAAAGATTTTGCACCCGGTATTTATTACTATACACTTAAATTTGACGAACGTAAAATTGTACGTAAGATGGTGATTACGAAGTAATGAATAGTATGAAACGTTAACTTCGGAAGAGGTATAATGTTATAAATAGAAGTCTCTCGGAATTTTTTTTTCGGGAGGCTTTTTTTATTGTGAAGACTTGTACTAATTCTTTTCACCTGTTGAAAATTTTCTTTTCACTAAACCTTTTCAACACAATCTTTGCCTTAATTAGCCAATTATAAAACATAAATTCTTAAAGTGAAATTTGCTGCCATAGATATTGGTTCCAATGCAATGCGACTGCTTTTTTGCAACGTGTATGAAAGCAGCAGTGGCACTCTTTTTAAAAAGGCCGAATTAATCCGTGTGCCTGTGCGCCTTGGCGAAGATGCCTTCACCAATCAAGTCATCAGTAAAGAAAAAGCCGATGATTTTATTAAAGTGATGAAGGCATTTAAACTGTTGCTCGAAGTTCATCGCCCCATTGACTTTCGTGCATGCGCCACCGCTGCCATGCGCGAAGCAAAAAATGCAGATGAAATATTAAAGCGCATCAATGACGAAACGGGGATTAATATTGAACTTATTGACGGAGGTACAGAAGCGAACCTCATATACGCCAATCACATTGCCGAGCATTTAGACCGCAACAGTTCTTACCTCTACATTGATGTGGGCGGAGGCAGCACTGAACTTACACTCTTTTCGCGAAACCGCCATGTATTTTCGCGCTCATTTAATGTAGGTGCTGTGCGAATGCTTAATCAGCAAATAGATAAAAGCACCTGGACGGGTTTTAAAGAATGGATACGTACTAACACAGCCGATTATCAGCCCCTTATTGCAATTGGCAGCGGTGGCAACATTAATAAGCTCCACAAAATGGCGCGTAAAAAAGACAACAAGCCCTTGCTCAAAGAAGACCTCGAAGAAATATTTAACGAGCTAAACGCACTTACCCTACAGGAGCGCATTGAGCACCTCGGCCTTAAACCTGACCGCGCAGATGTGATAATCCCCGCTGCAAAAATTTTTCTTTCCATAATGAAAAATGCGCAGATCACAAAAATCTTTGTTCCCGAAATTGGTTTGTCAGATGGTATCGTACACCAGCTTTATGAAAACTACAAAGCAAAATCACTTGCCGGTGTGTAAGAATTAAGTTTGAAGTTTGATTTTATTTTTTCCAAACAAAACCATTAGCAATTTAAATTTTTTATTTTTGTCAAAATGCAACAATAATGGGTTTCGCATTTTTTGTAACCTAAAATTTTTAACTGTATTAATATGGCAAACGAAGAAACTGCAAAAACAAAGCAGGCAAAAGAATTATCGTTCGATGATTTCAGGAAATCAGTTTTAGATGATTATCGCATTGCTTGCGAAAGCAGGCAGGCAAGTCTTATCGGGCGTAAAGAAGTATTAACCGGCAAAGCCAAGTTCGGCATTTTTGGCGATGGCAAAGAAGTGGCGCAACTGGCTATGGCAAAGGCTTTCAAAGAAGGTGATTTTCGTGCCGGTTACTATCGCGATCAGACTTTTATGTTTGCAATAGGCGAATTATCCATCCAGGAATATTTTGCGCAGTTATATGCCAATACCGATAAAGATGCCGACCGCTCATCGCAAGGTCGTTTGATGAACGGACATTTTTCAACTCCGTTATTAAATGCTGACGGTAGTTGGAAAGATCTTACCAAACAAAAAAATTCTTCTGCTGATATTTCTCCTACTGCCGGGCAAATGCCGCGTTTATTGGGTTTGGCCTATGCATCAAAATTTTATCGCAATAATGAACAATTGCAAAGTGATGAGTTCAGTAAATTTTCTGTCAAGGGCAATGAAGTTGCATTTGGCACCATTGGCGATGCAAGCACCAGCGAAGGAATGTTTTGGGAAACAATAAATGCAGCGGGTGTGCTACAGGTTCCAATGGCAATAAGTGTTTGGGATGATGGCTTCGGAATTTCTGTTTCTCAAAAATATCAAACCACCAAGCAAAGCATCAGCGATGTGTTGCGGGGCTTTGAAAAAAATGATGATCGTGATGGTTATTTAATTTATACTGCCAAGGCTCATGATTATCCCGGTCTATGCGCTACTTACGAAAAGGGTATTGCTCAATGCAGAGAAAATCATACTCCCGTTTTATTTCACATACAAGAATGTACGCAACCGCAGGGGCACTCCACATCAGGTTCGCATGAGCGTTACAAATCACCTGATCGTCTGGCATGGGAAGAAGAATTTGACTGCATTAAAAAGATGCGTGAGTTTATCAGCAAATCCGCCATTGCAACAGATGAGGAATTGGAAACCATTGAAGCTGACGCTAAGAAAACAGTTAATTCAGAAAAACGAAAAGCATGGGACGCATTCAGCGGAAGTGTAAAGCGTGAGCGCGCTGAAGCCATCACCTATATGGTAAACGTTAGCAACGCAAGCAGCAATAAAGTTTTTATTGATAAGATAATTGCAGAACTCAATGATGCACCTGAGCCTGAACGAAAATTAATAGCCATAGCAGCAAAAAAAATATTGCGACTTACCATAAATGAAAACACCATTGAACGTGTAGCGTTTATAAACTGGTTGGAACAATTTAAGGTGCTTAATGTTGATCGTTATAATTCACATTTATACAGTCAATCACAATGGAGTGCAATGAAGGTTGAAGAAGTGAAAGCTGATTACAATGACGATTCGCAAATGGTTGACGGCCGCGAAGTGTTGCTTGCAAATTTTGATGCCCTGTTGAATAAATATCCGCAACTAATGGCATTTGGTGAGGATGTTGGAAAAATAGGAGGTGTGAATCAAACTTATGCAGGGCTGCAACAAAAGTATGGAGAGTTACGCATACTCGATACTGGCATTCGTGAAACAACCATAATAGGGCAGGGTATAGGGCTTGCGTTACGCGGACTTCGCCCCATTGCCGAAATTCAATATCTTGATTATTTAATTTATGCGCTAACAACTTTAAGTGACGATTTAGCTTGTTTGCATTATCGCACTAAGGGCGGACAAAAAGCACCTTTGATCATAAGTACACGTGGTCATCGTCTCGAAGGTGTGTGGCATGCCGGTTCGCCCATGAGCATGTTGCTTGGTAGCCTTCGCGGAATTTATATTTGCGTCCCGCGTAATATGACACAAGCTGCCGGTTTTTATAACACCTTCTTAAAGAGTGATGATCCCGCATTAATTATTGAATGTTTAAATGGTTATCGTCTCAAAGAAAAATTGCCGGCAAATCTTGCTGAGTTTACAGTTCCGCTTGGTGTGCCCGAAGTGTTGATGACAGGTGACGATGTAACTATTGTTACTTACGGTTCATGTGTGCGCATTGCGCAGGATGCTGCGCAACAGTTGGCGCAAACTGGGATCAGTTGCGAGTTAATTGATATTCAGACTTTAATTCCTTTTGATATAAACCATCGTATAGTGCAGTCGCTAACAAAAACCAATCGCATTGTTTTTGTTGATGAAGATGTCAACGGTGGTGCTACAGCATTCATGATGCAGAAAGTTTTAGAAGAGCAAGGAGGCTACAAATTTTTAGACAGTGCCCCCGCTACTTTATCAGCAAAAGATCATCGCCCTGCTTATGGCAGCGATGGTGATTACTTCAGCAAATCGAACGCTGAAGAAATTTTTGATGTGGTTTATCAGATGATGAATGAAGCTGCTCCTCATCAATTTCCGAAATTATTCTAACAACTAATGCCAACTGAAGCAGGCGATCCCCAACTGTTATTGCAATTGGTAAAAATGAAAATGCCTTATGGCAAATACAAAGGCGAATTGCTCTGCGATTTGCCTTTGTATTATTTGGAATGGTTTAATGGTAAAGGTTTTCCTACTGGTAAACTTGGAGTATTGCTTCAAACAATCTATGAAATTAAATTGAATGGGTTGGAATATTTGCTAAAGCCATTGAAAGGAAAATAAGACTCTTGTGTGGAACTTTTGTGTCAGACACCTAAAGGGTGTCAGACACATTGCGTCACCGCAAGCATTTTTACGAGAGAATAAATTTCTGCTTGTTAGCTATTGATAAATTCTTATCACCTATTTTACATTAATTACCTTTGCAACAAAATAATTTTTGAATGATAAAAAGGGTTACTGAAAGCGATTCGCATTATACTGATTTGGAGAAAATGAGTGTGCATGGTTTATTATTGAATATAAATCGCGAAGACAAAACTGTTCCCAATGCTATTGAAAAATGCATTCCACAAATTGAAAAATTAGTGGAGCAAATAATACCAAAAATGAAAGTTGGTGGTCGGTTGTTTTACATAGGAGCAGGCACAAGCGGAAGACTTGGAATAGTGGATGCAAGCGAATGTCCTCCCACATTTGGAGTGGAGCAAGGCAGGGTGATAGGTTTAATTGCCGGTGGTGATAGCGCAATACGCAAAGCTGTTGAATTTGCGGAAGATAGTACCGAACAAGGTTGGAAAGATTTGCAACAATATAGTATAAATGCAAACGATGTTGTAATTGGAATTGCTGCTTCGGGCACAACGCCCTATGTAGTGGAAGCATTAAAAACATGTAAGGCAAATAACATAACAACAGGTTGTATTGTTTGTAATTTGAATACTCCTGTTGCCGCGCAAACTGACTATCCTGTTGAATGTGTTACAGGTCCTGAATTTGTAACAGGAAGTACAAGAATGAAAGCAGGCACAGCGCAGAAATTAATTTTGAATATGATCTCAACTGCAACAATGATTGGTTTAGGAAAAGTGAAAGGAAATAAAATGGTGGACATGCAGTTGACCAATAATAAATTAGTTGATCGCGGAACACGAATGGTGATGAAGGAATTAAATATCACTGAAGATAAGGCCGATGAACTATTAAAAAAATACGGAAGTGTTCGCGCAGCAGTTGATGCTGTTAAAGAAAAACAGAGATAGATTGAATTAAGAATTAAGATCAATTGAGTTAAGAATTTCGAATTATTATTAATGCAAGACTTAGAACCATATTATCGCTGGCGCGATTTGTACATTTCATCTGAAGATGAGTTGTCACCTTTTTATGGGCGCGAATACAGTGAGTTTGAATACAGTAATAAAATTTATAATTATTACATACATCCTCAGTGGGATGATTTCGGCAGCAATACGCTTTACATGAAAATTATTTTTGCTGATTACGAACAGCAATTTGCCATCATTGAATTTATTGGTGAATGGAATGATGCAATCAATAGCGATATCATGTTGCTTAAACGCGATATCATAGATGAATTGATTCATCAAGGAATAAACAAATTTATCCTGATCGGTGAGAACATTCTCAACTTTCATGCAAGCGATGATTGCTATTATGAAGAGTGGTCAGAAGATGTGGAAGATGGTTGGATAGTTGCACTCAATTTTCGTGAACATGTATTGAATGAATTTGTGAAGAACAACATTGATTATTACATAGTCTTTGGTGGTGAATTAAATGAACTTAACTGGCGCCTGTTTTCTCCACAACAGCTTTTTGAAAAGGCAGATAAATTAGTGAGATACCGTTTGGCATAAACCTGAAAACATTTGCTACAAATAATCAACTGCATTTTTACCACAGTTAAAAATCAAATCAATCACGCTAAGGTTGGGAACAAAATCAAATTTATAAGCAAACACCTGGTTGTATTTTTTAGTACTAAAATGATCAGGAAAGGCAATTGCTGTATTTTTTGAATTACTCAAATTTCGAAAATCATAAGTATCAGGAATTTCTTTTTCAAAATCATTCGTAAGAGAAATTAACGATGAATGTTTTAGAATTTTTAAAATCCATTTCAACAGATTCAGATTATAAGCAAACAATAGTTTTTCCCCTTTAAAAAAAATTGTTTCAAACTCATCTTTATAAAATTCAAAAAAAGGTGAGCGATTGTAAGCTGTCTGAATGCTACGCCAATGTAATCTTTGCCACGGGTTTCGATAACTTATTTTTACATCAGTAATAATGCAATTTTGCAACTTCTGATGCACTAATGGAATCTGCAAACTTTGGATTCCATTTGGTGATAATATATGAAAGCGTGAGCGATTAGATTGTTTCTGAAAATTTTCATGCTGCTCTAAAATGACTTCATTGCATTTCAACAACAATGAAATGAATTCAATGGTGGGAAGTAATGAAGTAGCGAAAACAGCTTTTGGGAATTGGATAGTGGATTCCAATGTGTCGGTAGGAAGTGGGAAGATAGATAATAATGGCCTGGTATTGAATTCTCAAAACTAATAAGGAAGCTAATTGCCCTTTTTAGAATTTTTATTTTTCGGTTTAATTGCTACAAAAATGATTTTTTTCATAATTATTTAGATTTAGAGTTTAATAAATTTTGTGATAAAATGTTGACCTTGTGTATTTGTTATTTCTAAAAATAAAAGACCGTTATGCAATTGGGTAATATTTAAGATTTGAGTTTGATGCGTATTTGAAATATCTTTTTCATAAATGACATTTCCAATACAATCACTGATTTCTAAATGATAATTTTCATTATTCCTTTCAACGGGAATAGTCCACTGGAATTGGCCATTGTTTGGATTAGGAAAGACACTTAACGCATTTAGTTTTATATCAGATTCATCTATACCACTAACAATTGGATTGGAAAGCTTTGCAATAAATGCATCGGTAGTACTTACACTTAAAAAATTGGTGTTTCCAATGGTACAATTATTCTTAAAAAGTCCACCCACATAAATTTTACCATTTTGCGAAACATTAATTGCCCAACCTTCATCATCATTTGTTCCGCCTGCGGTTTTTATCCAGCTAAAATTACCTGAGGTATCACATTTAGTTACAAAAATGTCCTCATTTTGAAATCCGAAAGCGATAATGTTATCAATAGCAATGTTGGCTCCAAAAAAGCCTGTTGTGTAACAATTACCAGCAGTATCAGTTGTAGTTGCTAAAATGTGGTTATTAAAATTTGAGTTAAATTGTTTTGCCCATCTATAATTACCATGTTTATTTACACTTAACAAGTAACCATTAACGGCAAAATTTGAAGGTGGATTATACAATGTATCATTATTTATAATAAGGGTATCAATAAAAGATCCTGTTGAATAAATATTTTCATTAATATCTAAGGATAGACCATTCCAGCTTACTATATTTGAATGAGCAGGGATTTGTTTTGAGAATACTTTATTAAAAGCAGAATCAACGCATAATAAAATACAGCTACCGTTTTCCTCTACAAAGGTATCTGTTGCACAATATAGTGTATCATTAAATATTATTTGAATTATTGTTTCATTGTCCTTATTTACAATCATCCCACCCAAATTTCCTCTAAATTGTGCTGCATCTTGCAAGGTTAAAATACTTCCATCTAAAATATTCAAAGCACCCACTTTTAAATCAGCCAATAAAGGATAAATATTTCCTTCCATATAACAGAAGAATAATTTATTATTAGAGGATAGTCTTATAAAACATCTTTCATTTGCTCTAAGACTTTGAAAAGCTCTTGTCCATATTTTATTTCCATTTAAGTCAAACTTAGCGATAAGAACTTGAGGATCTTGTACATTCATAGGAATGAGCGTGTCCCCCTGCAAATAAATTGTATCTGCTTGAAATTGACCTGTAACATAAATATTGGAAGAGTCATCAATTTCAATGTTCTCAGCGAAAACTCTGCCTGG